>JARXKM010000265.1 GCA_030272785.1 Pseudomonadota bacterium | reverse complement strand
CCGATCGAGGCGATCACTTCGAAGCCCGGCGCGCCGGCCAGGTCGGCGCGCTGCTTTTCCACCCGCTGCGGCGAGTCGGTCAAGGTTTGCGCCACCAGGGCGGTGGCCGCGCCGAGCGCGAACAGGGCCGCGCCGGCCAGCAGGTTTTTCAGTACGGGAAGCTTCATGATGGTCTCCATGGGTCATCGTCGAAATACGCCGTGCAACGCGCCGTGCAGCGCGCCGTGCAGCACGCCGTGCAGCAATGTGATGATCGCACCATGTTGCGAAAACTGCAATCGGGCGATTGCCGTACGATTGTCGCTAGCGGGTCGGCGCCACCACCCGCACCACCGATTCCAGGTAGTCGTCGAAACCCATGCGCAGGTACAGCTGGTGGGCCGCCTCGTTGCCGCGCATGACGTGCAGGAACGGCGTCTCGGCGCGCGCGGCCTGGCGGTACGCCAGCTTGGCCATCAGCTGGCGCGCCAGGCCGCGGCCCTGGTAATCGGGATGGGTGCACACGCCGCTGATCTCGCGCAGGCCCGCCACGTGCATGCGTTCGCCCGCCATCGCCACCAGCTGCTCGCCGTCGAACACGCCGAAGTAGTCGCCCAGTTCGATGGTGCGCGGGCCGAACGGGCCGGGCCGGCACAAGGCCGCCAGTGCCACCGCCTGCGCCGCATGCTGCGCTCCCAGCGCGAGCGCGTCGGGCGCCGGATCGGCCGCCGGCAGCGCGCGCGTCCACACCATGCGAAACATGCTGGCCTCGGCCTCGATGCGCCAGCCGGCCGGCGCCGGCCCGTTCCACCCTTCGCAGTAGAACTGTTCGTCGGCCGCGCAGTACGGCGCCAGCGCGGCGAAGTCGGGCCGCGCGACGTCGGCGAAGGCGATGATCGGCGAGAAGCCGCGCGCATAGCGCCGCGCGGCGCCCGCGCCGGCCGCGTAGGGGGCGTGCGGGCCGGTCAGGGTGTGCCAGAAAATCTGGTCGAGAAGGGCGGAGGATGGCATCGCTGGCGCTCGCAGGCAAAGCGCGATTGTAGCCCAGCGTAGACCAGCGCGGCCGGCGCTACTCGCTGAAGCAGTCGAGCAGCTGGTCGAGCAGGTCGGTGGTCTCGTCGTCCGACAGGCCGAGATAGGCGCAGGCGCGCGCGCCGCCCTTGTCCCACTCGACCGAGCCGCGCTGGCCGCGGTAGGCTTGCAACGCGCGTTCGGCCAGCAGCGACAGCGCCACCAGCGAGCGCACCGCGCCGTCGCTGGCGTCGTCGTCGATGACGGCGTAGTCGTGGTGGTGCAGGATGGCCCACGCGACATCGCTCGACAGGCCCCAGTTGCGCGCCAGCAGGCAGCCGAGCGCGACGTGGTTGGTGCCGTGCCGCTCGTCCTCGACATCGGTGAAGCGGCGCGTGCTGTCGGCGGCCGCCGCCTCGAAGCTGGCCGCGTAGCCGGGGAAGCGGTCGAGCAGCAGCGCCACGCCGGTGTCGCAGAACAGGCCGAAGGTGTGGGCGACGTCGGGCGCGCCGATGCGCAGCTGGCGCGACAGGAATACCATCGCCTGCGCGCGCCGCGTCGACAGGTCCCAGAACGCCGCCAGCGCGGCGCTGTCGGAGGAAATCGCCTGGCGCGCCAACAGGCCTGTCATCAGGGCGGCCACCTGGTTGATGCCGAGGAAAATGATGGCCTGGTCGATCGACTTGGCCTTGTGCTTGCTGGCATAGAACGACGAGTTGGCCAGCTTGAGCAGCGCGCCGGCCATGCCGACGTCGCTGGCGATGATGCGTCCGATCGCCGCCGGCGACGGCTCGGGCGATGCCAGTTCGCTCTGCAGGTCGGCCAGCAGGCTCGGTCGGGGGGGGATCCGGATCGACTTGATCAGCGCATCGACCGGGTCGGCGCCGCTGGTCGGCTTCACTGCAATCTTGTTCATGAGTTATGTCGGTTGAATAGTGCTTTCGGGAAAGTACACACACTATAAACCAGTGCCCGCCTGCCGACACCGGCACCGCGCAATCTGTGGCATTTCGTACAGACGCCAGCGACAAGGCGCGCGGCGCGCTAAGATGGGCGCATGACACGCTCCCCGCTCCTGGCCGGCATCGACTTTCGCGCGCCCTCGCACGAGGTGGCGCGCCAGCTGGTGGGCGTGCTGCTGCTGGTCGACGGCGTCGGCGGGCGCATCGTCGAGACCGAGGCCTACGACCGCGACGACGCCGCCTCGCACAGTTATTCCGGCCCCACCGAGCGCAACGGCGCCATGTTCGGCGCGCCCGGCCACGCCTATGTGTACCGCTCCTACGGCATCCACTGGTGCCTCAATTTCGTCTGCCGCGAGGCCGGCCACGGCGCCGGTGTGCTGATCCGCGCGCTCGAGCCGCTGGCCGGCCTGGCGCAGATGCGCGCGCGCCGCGGCCTCGATGCCGAGCGTCTGCTGTGCTCCGGTCCCGGCAAGCTGTGCCAGGCGCTGGCGGTGTCGCGTGCGCACAACGGCATGGCGCTGGCGCTGCCGCCGTTCGCGCTCGCCGCCGCCGCGCCGGGCGCCGCGGTGGTGGCCGGTCCGCGCATTGGCATCTCGAAGGCGATGGCGGTACCGTGGCGCTTCGGGCTGGCCGGCTCGCGTTTCCTCAGCCGGCCGTTCTGAAGGCCGGCGCGGCCGTGGCGCGCGCGAGCGGGTAAAATGCCAGCTTGTCATGATCACCTCGAAAGCACGACTATGAAACTGGTTCGCTATGGCCGCCCCGGCAAGGAAAAACCTGGTCTGATCGACGACGAAGGCCGCCTGCGCAGCCTGGCCGCCGTGATCGACGACATCGGTCCGGCCCAGCTGTCGGACAAGGCGCTGCGCAAGCTGGCCAAGGTCGACGTCAAGACGCTGCCGCTGGTGCGCGGCGAACCGCGCTTCGGCGTGCCGCTCGCCGGCGTGGGCAAGTTCATCGGCATCGGCCTCAATTACGCCGACCACGCGGCCGAAACCGGCATGCCGATCCCGAAGGAGCCGATCGTGTTCAGCAAGGCCGTCACCAGCCTGTCCGGCCCCGACGACACAGTCCTGCTGCCGCCCGGCGCCAAAAAGGCCGACTGGGAAGTCGAACTCGGCGTGGTGATCGGCACGCGCGCGCAGTACGTCAGCGAGGCCGATGCGCTCGATTACGTGGCCGGCTTTTGCGTCGTCAACGACGTCTCCGAGCGCGCCTACCAGTTCGACAGCTCGCAGTGGGACAAGGGCAAGGGGTGCGACACGTTCGGCCCGGTCGGCCCGTGGCTGGTCACGCGCGACGAAGTGATCGACGTCCAGCGGCTCGACCTGTACCTCGAACTGAACGGCAAGCGCATGCAGACCGGCTGCACCGAGACGATGATCTTCACGGTGGCGCAGATTGTCAGCTACCTGTCGCGCTTCATGACGCTCGAGCCGGGCGACATCATCGCCACCGGCACGCCGCCCGGAGTCGGCGTCGGCCGCACGCCGCCGCGCTTTCTCAAGCCGGGCGACACGCTGCGGCTCGGCATCGCCGGCCTCGGCGAGCAGCAGCAGCAAGTGCGCGCCTGGTCGCGGGACGCGGCGTGAGCGACCGTCTCGGCCCGCTCGACGCCGAGCAGATGAGCGGCGAGCAGCGCGCGGCCGCCCGGGCGATCATCGACGGCCCGCGCGGCGCCCTGTACGGTCCGTTCGTGCCGCTGCTGCGCAGCCCCGAGCTGATGGCCTGCGCGCAGCGCATGGGCGAGTACCTGCGCTACCGCAGCGCGATCGGCACGCGCCTGTCGGAGCTGGCGATCCTGGTCACGGCGCGCCAGTGGAACCAGAAGGTGGAGTGGGCGATCCATGCGCCGATCGCCGAGCAGAGCGGCATCCGCGCCGACGCCATCGCCGCCATCGCCGCGCGCCGCAAGCCGCACGCGCTGCGCGAGGACGAGGCGGCGGTCTACGAATTTTGCATCGAGCTGCACCAGCTCAAGCGCGTCACCGACCAGACCTACGCCGCCGCGCTGGCGCTGTTCGGCGAGCACGGCGTGGTCGACCTGATGGGCATCAACGGCTACTACACCTTCCTCGCGATGGTGATGAATACCGCCCAGACCGCGCTGCCCGACGCCACCGTGGCGCTGCTGCCGGACTAGCCGAGGGCCGCTGGATCGCCCCCTGACGCGTAATCTTGGTCGCCAACTGCAGCCGCGCAGCCGCAGCATGCAGCCGCAGCATGCAGCCGCTGGTCGCGCGTCCAAAGTGCGCTGCCATTGGTGAATTTGTGAGCCGGACAGCGGCGAGCAAGTGGCGCACACCCTGCTGGCGATGGCGGTGCATGCCGCCAGGACGGCGGCGCCCGGCACGCTTGCCACTCGCATCATCATGGCATTTCGACAGCGTCGCGTCGCCGCCACGGCGACCAGTAGTTACCGCCCGCTCACGCGGTTTCGCTTGCCGCACGGCAAATTATCGACGTAAGATGGTCGGCTGGGCAGTCGCGCAAGCGGCCGCTCAGCCGGCCCGCGCTGCGTTGCGGCGGCGCCGGCGCGACGCCGTGCGGCCCCGACCATGCCGAACACCGGCGCGCTTCCCCGTTGCACGGGCCCCCGCAATGCGCTGCGGCGTCCTCGCCCAATTTCCCATTCTCTGATCAAGGAACCTTCACGATGTCGTTCTCCAATATGAAAATCGGCATGCGCCTCGGACTCGGCTTCGCGCTGGTGCTGGCGATGCTGGCCGCCGTCGCCGGCCTGGGCCTGGTGTCGATGGGCCGCATCGATACCCGCATGGACCAGATTGTCGACAACCACAACGTGAAGATCTTTTCGGCCGGGGCGATGGGCGAGAACTTCCGCGACATCTCGCTGGCGGTGGCCAGCATCGTGCTGGTGAGCGATCCGGGCGACGTCAGGGAGCAGGTCGGCAAACTGGCCGCGGCGCGCGCGCGCTACGGCGCCGCCAAGAAAATCCTGCTCGCCACCCAGCTCGACGACAGCGAAAAGCAGTTGCTCGCCAAGCTCGACCAGGCGATCGCGTTTGCCAAGCCGAAGGTCGACAAGACGGTCGAGATGGGCATGGCCGGCCCGCGCGATCAGGCCACCGAGTTCATGCTCAAGGAATCGGGTCCGGCCACCGCCGCGGCGATCGGCGTGATCGACGAAATCGTCGCGTTCGAGAAGAAGGCCGAGCAGGCCGCCGCCGCCGACGCCAATGCGCAATACGACAACGCCAACCGGCTGGTGCTGGGCATCGGCGCGCTGGCGATGCTGGCCGGCGCCGCGCTGGCCTGGTTCATCACGCGCTCGATCACGCGGCCGATCCGCGTGGCGGTGAAGCTGGCCGAGAGCGTCGCCGCCGGTGACCTCAGCCGCACCATCGTGGTCAACCGGGGCGATGAAACCGGCCAGCTGATGGCGGCGCTGCAGCACATGAACGACAGTCTGCAGAAGATCGTCGGCGAAGTGCGCAGCGGGACCGATGCGATCGCCACCGCGTCGGGCGAAATCGCCAGCGGCAACCTCGACCTGTCGGCGCGCACCGAACTGCAGGCCAGCACGCTCGAAGAGACGGCGTCGTCGATGGAAGAGCTGACCTCCACCGTCAAGCAGAACGCCGACAACGCGCGCCAGGCCCAGGTGCTGGCCGGTTCCGCCTCCGACGTCGCGGTCAAGGGCGGCCAGGTGGTGGCGCAGGTGGTCGACACGATGGGCGCCATCAACAGCTCGGCGCGCAAGATCGTCGACATCATCGGCGTCATCGACAGCATCGCCTTCCAGACCAACATCCTGGCGCTGAACGCGGCGGTCGAAGCGGCCCGCGCCGGCGAGCAGGGCCGCGGCTTCGCGGTCGTCGCCAGCGAGGTGCGCAACCTGGCGCAGCGCTCGGCCGCCGCGGCGAAGGAAATCAAGGTGCTGATCGGCGACTCGGTGGCGGCGGTCGATACCGGCTCGCGGCTGGTCGACCAGGCCGGCGCCACCATGGGCGACATCGTCGCCAGCGTGGCGCGCGTGACCGACATCATGACCGAGATCAGCGCCGCCAGCCACGAGCAGGAGGCCGGCATCGAGCAGATCAACCGGGCGATCGGCGAGATGGACGCGGTGACCCAGCAGAACGCGGCGCTGGTCGAACAGGCGGCCGCCGCCGCCGAAGCGCTGCGCGACCAGGCCGGCAACCTGGCGCAGGCGGTGAGCGTGTTCAAGCTCGACGCGCACGGCGCAGCGCAGAACGCGCCGCAGGGCGCGCCACGCGCGGTCGCCGCGGCGCGCCCGCCCGCCAGCGCGGCGCTGCGCAAGGCGGCGCCGGCGAAGGCGCGCGTGGCCGCGCCAAAGACGGTCAACAACGACGAGTGGGAGACGTTCTAACCGGGCTGGCGCGGCTTCGCGGGGGACGCGGCGACGATGCCGCAGCCGGTCAGCAGCAGCAGCGCGAGCGGCGCCATCACCTGCCGCTCCGCCGCGCTGGCCGACAGCAGGTTGCCCACCACGTTGAGCGCGAGGAAGGCCGTGATGCACCACGCGCCGGCGCGCACCGGCCGGCCGCCTGAACCGGGCCGGGCCAGGTCGGCGCGCGCCAGGATCACCCAGGCGGCGGCGGCCAGCACGGGCAGCGCCGCCAGGCTGGCCCAGCGCAAGGAATCGGGCAGGCTGCCGCTGAAGCGACCGCCCCATGCATACTGGCCGGCCGGCATGCCGGCCGCCAGCGCCGCCTGGAACACACCCAGCGCGGCGAACAGCGCCACCGAGACGATTGCCGCGTGATGGCGCATCATGCGCTCAGAGGCTGAGAGTTTTTCGGGCGTGCCAGAGCAGCGCGCCAGAAGGTGGC
>JARXKM010000264.1 GCA_030272785.1 Pseudomonadota bacterium | reverse complement strand
CTGATGCCGTATGCCCGCTTGAATGCACGGTGCATGGTCTGCTCGCTGAGCATGCCCACCTTAGCGGCGATCCGCTTCAGTGGCGTGGCCAGGTTTTCCAGCGCCCGGCAGGCCGCTTCCAGCCGCATCGCCTCGATCGTCTTGGCCGGCGTGCGTCCGAGCCGCTGCGTGTAGGTGCGGGCGAAGGTGCGCGGGGCCATGCACACTTTTTCGGCCAGGCGCGACACGCACAGGTCTTCGCACAGATTGCTGGCCACCCAGGCGTGCAGGTCATCGAACTGCGAGTCGCCCGAGCTCTGGACGGCGAGCGACACGCTGACCTGCGATTGCACGCCCGGACGCTTGATGAACATCACCAACTGGCGGGCGGCGCGCATCGACATGCCATGGCCGTAGTCCTGCTCGATCAGCGCCAGCGAGAGGTCGAGGCCGGCGGTCATGCCGGCGGAAGTCCAGATCGTGCCGTCGCGGATGAAGATCCGGTCGGAGTCGATCTGCATGTCGGGATATCGCTGCTGCAAGGCGTGAGCCCAGCTCCAGTGCGCCGACACGGTGCGTCCGGTCAGCTGGCCGGCCGCCGCCAGCAGGAACACGCCGGTCGACAGCGCGCAGGTGCGCCGGGCCAGTGGCGCCAGGCGCGCGATCGCGGCGATCAATTGCGCCGGCTCGTTGTGCTCGACGCCGGCGCGGCCGCCGGTAATGATCAAGGTGTCGAGCGGGAAGTCGTCGAGGGCGGCGATCGGCGCCGTCATCAGTTTTTGACCGCAGCTGCTGGTGATCAGGCCACCGTGGAGGGAAACGACCAGCGATTCGTAGCGCCGTTCGCCATGCTCCGAAAACTGGTTGATCGTCTCGAAGGTCTGCAGCGGGCTGCATAAATCGAGCAGGTTCACCTGCTGGTCGACCAGGAATGCCATGCGAAGCGGGGCGGGCGAATTCATGATGGATTTATTTGGCGGGACGGACAGGTGGAGCAGGCGCAACGTCGAGGTCGGCGCGTGCTTCGCGGATCCGCGCGCCATACGACTTGGCCGACAGCGCGTCGATCGCGCTGTCGAGAATGGCGGCAAGCGGGCAGGGCAGTTCTGCCTCGAGCGATGCGGCGGCGGCGGCGGTCGCCTGCCAGCAGACCGTCAGCGGCGAGACCAGTTCGCGACCTTGCTGTGTCAGCGATATCAGCTTCTGCCGGCCGTCGGTAGCGCTCGCTTCAACGCAGACCAGCCCGTCTTTGATCATCAGTCCTATCGTCTGCGTCGCCGCCGGCTGGCTGATGCCGGCCGCATCGGCGATGAAGCCGATGGTCGCCCACTCCTGCTGCATGAGCGCGCGCATGACGGGCGTATAGCGCGGACGGTAGGCGAGTCCGGCGTCGACATAGGCGGCAGCGACGGCGCCGTCGAGCAATTCGATCAAGTGGCGCAATTGGGTTCCAAGAGAAGATGTCATGGGCGAAGTCTATAAGCGATTATATAAGTTGTAAAGAAGTTTTTCGGTCCGTGTCCCGGCGTTCCTTTATGGCAACAAATTAGACAGCAATAATTTACTTTACTGCTTATATAATCGCTGATACAATTTCCTGACTGGTCTTGCAAATCCCGCTACCGCCATAGAAAGCACCGTATGAATGTGATTGTTCCCCGTTCCGCCAGCGCGGCCGGCCTGACGCAGCGCGCGTTGCTGTGCGCCTTGCTGGCATCGCGTGCGCTGCTGGCCCCGGCCACTTCCACTGCCGCTGACGCTGATGCGCCGCCGCAGGCGGTATTTGTCGCCGGCATCAAAGACCCCGACTGGAAATCCTACAAGGCCTTCCTGGCCGGGATGAAGGTCTTCGACCAGGCGGCGCGGCTGGCGCCGGCAGCGCCGCTGCGGTTCGTGCTGCGCCCCCGCACCGCGCAAGCGACGGTGGTCGGCGTGACGATGCGCATTGCCACCGACGACGGCAATTCGATCGCGGTGCCGGTCGACGCCGACGGCACCTTTGCGCTGCCGCGCAGCGAGGACGCGGCCCGCGAGGGCGGCGAAATCGTGCTGAGCAAACGGCGCAATACGCTGTCGTGGCGCCCGGCGATCCACTCGCCCGGCGTGCCGGCCGACGCGCGCCGCATGGGCGACCTGCGGCTCGAGTGCCTGGTGCGCTGGTCGATCGAGCAGGCCGACCTGCTGGCGCTGTTCCGCGCCTCGATCAACGTATTCGGCGGTCCGTGCACCAGCGCGGCGATCAAGGTGGACTACCTGTCAGCGCAGCCGCTGGCGGCGGTGTACCTGGAATCCGGTGCGCGCCGCGAGCGGCTGGCCGCCAAATGGATCGAGCTTGATGGCCACGTATACCTGCCGCCGGTGCACGACAGCAGCTGGCCGGACGACACCCTGCTGCGCTTCGAATACCTGGACGGCGCAGCCAAAGAGGGAGGACAGCCATGAACAGCGGCGACGCAAGTCACGGCAACTGGCGCCTGCCCGCCGGCCTGATGGTCCTGAGCGCGGTGCCGGTTGCCGCCGGCGTTCATCGCTTGATCGAGCTCGCCGCCGGCGCCGCTGCACGGCCCGACAATGCGCGCTTCGTCGCCATGCCGCTGCCGATTTCGCTGCACGTCGTTTGCGCCATCTTCTTCAGCGTGTTCGGCGCCTTGCAGTTCGCCGGCGGCCTGCGCCTGCGTTATCCCGACCTGCATCGCGTGCTGGGAAGGGGGCTGGTGCCGTGCGGGATGGCGGTCGCGCTGTCGGGCCTGTGGATGACCCAATTCTATCCGGCGATCCGGTTCGATGGCACGGCCCTGTATGTCGTCCGGCTGCTGGCGGGGACGGCGATGGCGGCGTGCCTCTGCCTGGGCGTGGCGGCCATCCGCCGGCGCGATATCGGTCGCCACCGGGCCTGGATGATGCGCGCGTACGCACTCGGTCTCGGCGCCGGCACGCAGGTGTTTACGCATATCCCCTGGTTCCTGTTCCCCGGCATGCAAGGAGAACTGGCGCGGACATTGTGCATGTCCGCCGGATGGAGCATCAATCTGGCGGTGGCCGAATGGGCCATCCGCGCCGGGCGGCCGCAACTCCGCCATGGCTGAAACGTCTTTCGATCGCGATCGCAACCGCGCGCGTGCCGGCCGGATGTCCGGCCCTCATCACGTGCGCCACTACCCTGGAATCATCATGTCCTTTAACCGTAGTCGTCTTTGCAGCGCGCTGGCGCTGTGTGTGCTCGTATCGCCGGCCATGGCGGGCGATGCTGTCGATGAACGCATCGCGCGCATCGAACTCGGCCTGCTGCCGCGTAACGTCATTCAAGGCCAGCCCTTGCCGACCGCCAGCCTGGCTGCGCGCATGGCGGCGCTGAAGGTGCCGGGCGCCAGCATCGCGGTGATCAATAACGGCAGCATCGAATGGGCGCGCGGCTACGGCGTGGCCGAGGCGGGCAGTGCGCGCGTGGTCACGCCGCAGACCCTGTTCCAGGCCGCGTCGATCAGCAAGCCGCTCACCGCCATGACCGCGCTTAACCTGGTCGAACACGGAAAATTGTCGCTCGACGAGGATGTCAATGCCCGGCTCACCACGTGGAAGGTGCCGCCGGGAGCGCAAACGGCGGCCAATCCCGTCACCTTGCGCGCGCTGCTGAACCACAGCGCCGGCACGACGGTGTCGGGTTTTCGCGGCTATGCGCAGGGCGCGGCGGTGCCGACATTGATCGAGGTGCTGGACGGCGCGAAGCCGGCCAATTCGCCCTCGGTGCGGGTCGACAAGTCGCCCGGTGAAGCGTTTCGCTATTCGGGTGGTGGCCTCAGCATCGTCCAGTTGCTGATGACCACAGCATCCGGCAAGCCATTCGCGCCGCTGATGAAGGACGTGCTGCTCGACCCGCTCGGCATGCACAACAGCACCTATGAACAACCGCTGCCGCCGGCCCTGCACGGCGCCGCCGCCAGCGCGCACGACGCCAACGGCGTGCCGTACATCGGCAAATGGCACACCTATCCCGAACAGGCGGCGGCCGGCTTGTGGACCACGCCGAGCGACCTGGCGCGCTTTGCCATCGAACTGCAGAACGCCAGCATGGGCAAGTCGAACAAGATCGTGTCGCCGGCGATGGCGACGCAAATGCTCACGCGGCTGAAGGGGACGTGGGGGTTGGGCATCGGCGTCGGCACGTCGGACGGGCTGCCGACGTTTAACCACGGCGGCGCGAACGCCGGATTCCGCACCCTGATGTTCGCCTTTACGACGACCGGCAAGGGCGCGGTCATCATGACCAATGGAGATCGCGGCGACGTGCTGACAGCTGAAGTCATGCGCAGCATCGCCGCCGAATACGGCTGGAGCGACTACCGGGTCACCGAAAAGACGCTGGCAAAAGTCGATCCCAAACTGTACGCTCACTTTGTCGGCAACTATGCGCTCGATGGCGTGACGATCAGCGTGGTGCAGGAGGGCGAGCGCCTGTTCGTGAAGGCGCCGCAATTGCGCCCGGACCCGGTTCAATTGCTGCCGGCCAGCGAGACGCGCTATTTCAATCTCGCCGATACCGTCGAATTCGCGTTCGAGCAGGATGCGGCGGGAACGTATGACCTGATCATCAAGGCTGGCCAGCCACGTCGCGCCAAGCGCGTCCCCTGATCCATCGAGAGGAAACGACCATGACTTCCACCGCTGCCATGGCTGCCCCATCCCACACGCGCGCCGCGCGCTTCTTCCGCCATCCGCTGGTACGCATCGTCCTCGCCGCCTTTGCGATAGCGCTGGCGGCCGGCCTGGCGTTTTCCCTGGCCGAGTCGGCGCCCAAGTCCGCACGGATCGCGTGGCCGCATTTGCTGGCCGCCGGCGCCATCGTGCTGACCTACTGGGCCTATGTGCGGCTGTTCGAGGCCAGGCCGATGAGCGAATTCGGCTTGCGCGACGCGCCGCGCGAACTGGCCGCCGGCGTGGCGATCGGCGCGGCGGCTGTCGTCACGGTGCTGGCGCTGTTGTATGCCGCCGGCGTGTACCGGCCGGTCGGGCTCAATCCATGGAGCGCGGCGATCGTCATTCCGCTGGCCGAGATGGTGTTCGTCGGCGTGTTCGAAGAAGTACTGTGCCGCGCCATCATCTTCCGGATTGTCGAGCAGTCGCTGGGCAGCCGCGCGGCACTGGCGATATCGGCGCTGTTGTTCGGCCTGGCCCACCTGCCGGGCAATGGCCTCGGCCCGCTCGCGTTCGTCGTCGCGATGGTCGCCGGGCTGGTGTTCAGTGCGGCGTACATGCTGACGCACCGCCTGTGGCTGTGCATCGGCATGCACGCCGCCTGGAACTACACGGTCGGATCGATCTTCTCTATCGCCGTGTCGGGCCATCCGGCCAAGGGCTGGGTCATCGGCACGCTGACCGGACCGCAGTGGCTCACCGGCGGCGCCTACGGCGTGGAAGGGTCGGCGGCGACCTTGCTGGTGTTCGGCGCGATCGGCGTCGCCATGCTGTGGCGCGCGGCCCGTAATGGGAAGCTGGTCGCCTACCCATCCTGACCCCTCCGTTAAATATGGCATGATGTGGCGCTTGGTCGAAGACGCGTCGCGGATGCGCTACCAATTTTCCTGGAGTTTATTTGAAAAACAATGCAGCCCGCTTTTCCCTCGCCCTCGCATTGGGTGTGTTCGCAGCGACGTCGGCGTCGGCCGGCGACATCGCGCTGGTCGCCACCGGCGCCATCACGCATGGCGGCGACGACTGGCAAGTGGCGCGAACGGGCGCCGGCGTGCCGGTGCTGATCCATGGCGGCGGACGGGCGGCAATCGGCGCGGGGGTGCTGTGGCAGTCCGACCAGTATCCGCTGGCCACGTCGTTGCTGGCGAATTACCATGTCGATCAATCGGCAGGCGTGAACGGCGATGCGAAGTTTCGCCGCATGCCGCTCGACGCGATGGTCTACTACACGGGCATGCAAGCGCTGCGCGTTGGCGTGGGCCTCAGCTATGCGATCGCGCCGACGGTGGATGTGACGGTGGACCACACAGCACAGACGATCAAGTTCGACAACGCCACCGGCAAGGCGTTCGAAGTCGGCTACCAGGTATCGCCGTCGCTGTGGGCCAACCTGCGCCTGGTGTCGACGAAATATACGCCCAAGCAGTCGGGCAACGCGGCAGCTGCCGATGTCAGCCATCTGGCCGTCAATCTCTCCTACGTTTTCAAGTAAGCCTCGATGCCTACAGCGCAACCGCCAGAACTGCGCGCCTGCGCGCTGCAATGCCTGCTGCAGACCGATCCCACGGTCAAGGCGGGCGCGATCGAGGCCATGGCGAACGCCTATGGTGCCGGCGGCTGGACGCTGGTCGCCGCGGGCGTGCCGGAGGCGGCCGGCGCCATTCCCGGCCGGCCGGAGCGCCCGCTGCTGGTGGCGCCGCGCCTGGTCGGACGGCGCTCGATGGTGACGGTGGAGGGCCGGGCGATGCTGATTCACGCGCTCGCCCACATCGAATTCAACGCCACCAATCTGGCGCTCGACGCGCTGTGGCGGTTCCCGGACATGCCGGCCGCGTACTACACCGACTGGCTGCGCGTTTCGCAGGAGGAGGCCCAGCATTTCTCGCTGCTCGCCGCGCACCTCGCGCTTCTCGGCTTCCGGTACGGCGATTTTCCCGCCCACGACAGCCTGTGGGAGATGGTCGAGAAAACCCGCGGCGACGTCGTCGCCCGGATGGCGCTGGTGCCGCGCACGCTGGAGGCGCGAGGGCTCGATGCGATCCCGCCGCTGCGCGCCAAGCTTGCGCAGGCGGGCGACCTGGCGGCGGCCAAGATACTCGACCGCATCTTCGCGGAC
>JARXKM010000263.1 GCA_030272785.1 Pseudomonadota bacterium | reverse complement strand
ACCGGCACGGAAGAAAACAGCGTATTAGCAGAGGAATTCGCGGCGAGGGTAACGAAAGTTAGTCTGGCGCAAAACTCCAAAGGCTAGTATGATAGCAGAAGTCGGCGGCAACGCCGCGCAAGGCAGTAAAGCAGCAAGCAGTAACAGTGCCCACGTGGCGGAATTGGTAGACGCGCATGGTTCAGGTCCATGTGCCTTAGGGTGTGGGGGTTCGAGTCCCTCCGTGGGCACCACTACCGGAAGTATTTCCGCAAGCTTCACCACTGCGCCGTGATCGTTTTCAAGATTGCGGCGTTTTAGTTTCAAAGTTGTTAGTTTCAAAGTTGTTAGTTTCAAGCGTTGTTCGTTTCAAGCGTTGTTGTAGTAGCAGTATCAGTGCCCACGTGGCGGAATTGGTAGACGCGCATGGTTCAGGTCCATGTGCCTTAGGGTGTGGGGGTTCGAGTCCCTCCGTGGGCACCACTACCGGATAGACAGCCTCAAAACGCCGCAGCCTTTGCAAAAGGGATGCGGCGTTTTGTATTGCGCGCAGGGTTGGCGGCGATGTTGTACAGTGATTGGCCGGCGCAGTTGGTGCGCCGCCCGCCACCACGATCGGACCCGTCCATGCTGCACCTCAGTATCCCCGCCATCAGCTGCGGCCATTGCGCCCGCGCCATCACCGATGCCATCCTCGCGCTCGACCCGCACGCCGTCGTGCAGGTCGACGTCGCCGCGCGCAGCGCCACCGTCGACAGCAGCGCCGCTCCCGACGCGCTGATCGCCGCGCTCAGCGCCGAAGGCTATCCGCCGGCCGCGTAGGCGAGATCGTCAACCCGCCCGGCGTTTGTACTACACTGTGTCAGACAAGTGCAAAGAGGCGCCTCGATGGACTTCATGTCCCTGCAAGTGAACTACCACGCGATGGCCATGCTGTCGCCCTCCCCCGTGATCCTGCTCGACCTGGAAAACGGCCGCATCGCCGACGTCAATCGGCAGGCCGGCGCGCTGTGGGGCCGCAGCCCGGAGCAGTTGATCGGCATCGAGCTCGAACAGCTCGGCGTGCCGCAGCAGCAAGGTGGTGACAGCTTCGCCACCGTGATGGCGCGCCAGGTCGCGCGCACGCTGGCCGGCGACGGCGAGCTGTTTCGCATCGACATGCGGCGCGCCGACGGCGGCGCCACCCCGTGCGAGGTGCTGCTGGTGCCGATACCGGGCCGCCACATGCTGCACATGCGGCTGGTCGACATTTCGCGCCGGGTGCTGGCCGACCAGCTGCGCGACGGCCAGGCCCGGCTGCTCGAACTGATCGCCCGCAACGCGCCGCTCGACGAGATCCTCGACAGCCTGATGCGGCTGATCGAGCGCCAGTCGGCCGGTGTTCTGTGCTCGGTGCTGCTGCTCGACGAGGACGGCAAAACGGTGCACCCGGCAGCCGGGGCGAGCCTGCCGGCGGCTTATTCGGCCGCGCTGGACGGCGTGCAGATCGGCCCCGGCGTCGGCTCGTGCGGCGACGCCATGTACCGCAGCGAGCTGGTGATCGTGCCCGACATCCAGACCGATCCGCGCTGGCGCGACTACCGCGCGCTGGCGGGCGCGCATGGCCTGCGGGCCTGCTGGTCGACCCCGATCTTGCTCGAGCAGCAGGTGCTCGGCTCGTTCGCCATGTACTACCGCGAGGTGCGCAGCCCCGGCGAGGACGAGCTGCACCTGATCGCCGTGGCGACCCACCTGGCCGCCATCGCCATCGAGCGCACGCGGCGCGAACGCGAACTGGCGCAGCACCGCGAACACCTCGAAGAGCTGGTGGCCGCGCGTACCGCCGAACTGACCGCATCGATGCAGCGCGCCGACCAGATCAACCGGGAACTGTCGAGCGCGCTCGAGACGCTCTCGCTGGCGCAGGATGAACTGGTGCGGCGCGACAAGATGGCCGCGCTCGGCGCTCTGGTGGCCGGCGTCGCGCACGAACTGAACACGCCGATCGGCAACAGCCTGGTGGTGGCCACCTCGCTGGCCGAACGCACCCGCACCCTGCAGGCCAACCTGGCAGACGGCCTGCGCCGCTCGGTGCTCGAGCGCTACCTGGCCGACGCCGGCGAGGCGGGCGAACTGCTCTCGCGCAACCTCAAGCGCGCCGCCACCCTGGTGGCCGGCTTCAAGCAGATCGCGGTCGACCACCGCAACCTGGAACGGCGCGAATTCTCCCTCACCGGGCTGCTGTCCGACCTCGCCGCACCGTTGCGGGTGGCCGCCAAGGGCGCGCGCGTGAAGCTCGAACTGGCGCTGGCCGACGGCCTGGCGATGGACAGCTACCCCGGCCCGCTGTCGCAGGTGGTCACCGAACTGTTCGAAAACTGCCTGGCGCACGCCTTTCCGGACGGCCGTGGCGGCGGCGTGCGGATCGCCGCGGCGCTGCGCTCGCGCGAACTGCTGGCCATCTCGGTCGAGGACGACGGCGACGGCATGGCGCCGCAGGTGCAGGCGCACGTCTACGATCCGTTCTACACCACGCGGATGGGGTCCGGCCGCTCGGGGCTGGGCCTGCATGTGGCCCACAACATCGTCAGCGGCATCCTGGGCGGCAAGATCGAGCTGCGCAGCGCCGCTGGCGAGGGCGCCTGCTTCACGCTGCTGCTGCCGGTGACGGCGCCAGCCGGCGTCAACGCAGCGGCGCGCGTGCGGCCTTGACATGGGGCGCCAACAGGCTATGCTCGCCGCTATGAAACGTTTCTCGAAGATAGCGATCGGCGCGCTGCTGACCGGCGCCTGCGCCGCGCTGGCCGCCGCGCCGGCACCCTGGTACAAGTGGCGCAGCAAGCTCGACGGCCAGCAGGTGTGCGCCCAGACGGGCCTCGGTCACGGCTGGGAAAAGGCCGGCGGCCCTTATCAAGATAGCCATTGCACAAAGTTGATGGCTGCTAAATAATAGAAACACAAGAGAAACACCAGAGAAACACCAGCAGTCATAGAAACTAGACACACCAGAGTGGGGAGATAGAAGGAAAGTCGTCCGTTGCATCCAATTCAACCGAGGAGAAGTCCATGTTTACGAATCCCGAACAATTTGCATCTGCCACCAAGACCCTGTTTGAGCTTCAGATGATGACGTTCAATGCGCTCACCAGCAAGGCCGTCCAGGGCGTCGAACAGGTCGTGGCGCTGAACATGGCGACGGCAAAAAATTCGGTCGCCGGATCGATGGCGGCGGGCAAGGACATCAGCCAGGCCAAAGACCCGAAGGCGGCGATGGCGGCAGTGGCCAGCCACGCCCAGCCCGGAGTGGCCGGCGCGGTCGAATACAGCTCGCAGATGAAGGTCATCATGGACGACATCCACAATGAATTCACGCAGGCGGCCGACGCCCACGTCGCCGAAGCGAAAAGCGCGCTCACCGCGCTGATCTACGACGTCACCCAGAACGTCAAGCCGGGCTCGGAAAATGCGGTGGAGATCATCAAGAAGGCGATCGACAATGCGTTCCAGGGCTACGAACAGGTGACCAAGGCGACCCGCCAGGCCGTGCAGACGGTCGAAGCGCAGATCGCCAAGGCCACCGCCCAGGTCACGCCGGGCGCCGGCAAGGGCAAGTAAGCGCGTTCCAGCGCAACCGCGTCGTTCCCCACGCAATTTCAGCGGGAACGACGCCTGCACGCCTATTCCGGCGTTTGCACCCCCAACATTTCCTCCAGCTGCGCGCAGACCGCGGGATCTTTGACCACGCCGCGCAGCCACACGTGCAATGACTGCTCGCCCCATGCCGCGGCGCGTTCGGCCAGGTAGGCCACCGGGCTGTGCGGTTCGGTGCGCCGGAAAAACTCCGCCACCGCGCGCAACTGCGCCAGCGCCTGCGCGCGCGACTGCAGCGGGCCGCCCGCCGCGGCGCCCTGCTCCGGTGCCTGCGGCGGCGCGGGCCGCAGGCCGGCCTGCGGGTTCGCCTGCTGGTTCGCCTGCTGGTCCGGCTGCGACGACGCGCCCGGCTCGCGCGCCGCCGGCGTGAGGAAATGGATCACGTCCTGCAGCGCCGCCTGCGCCGCGGTGAAGCCGGGACCGTCCGCGCCCAGCCGCAGGTCGGTGACGCGGCGCAGCTCGGCCACCGCCGCCACGCAATGCAAGCTGTCGGCCAGCAGCGCCTGGGCGAACTTGCGTGACGTCGCCAGCCGGGCCGCATCGACCTCGGTGGCGCCGCCCGCGCCGCGCGCGCGCGCGCGCGCCATGTCGATCAGCGACATGTTTGTGCCGGCGCCTTCGGTCAGCTTGACCTCGCGCGCCAGTTGCGGGATGCGCGCCTCGATCCAGCACAGGTTGCCGCTGCGCTGTTCGCAGCTGCCCTCGTCGGGCAAGGGCAGCAAGCCATCCCAGTAGCGCTCGCACAGGCCCGCCACCAGCAGCAGGGCGTCGCCCAGGCCGCGCAGGCCGGCGGTCTTGGCGCGCGCCTCGGCCAGCCAGACCGCCAGCCGCAGATCCTTGCTGCGCCCGGCAATCAGCTTGGCGCAGCCGCTGGCGACGAACTTCCAGTCGGCTTCTTTCAGCTCGCTCTGCCATTCCCCCTGGTCGAGCGACGGATCGTCCGCCTCGCGTGCCCGCGCGATCGCATCGAGTTCGCTGGAAAAGGCCAGGTCCTCGCCGCACGGCTGGTCGGCGCTGACCGGCGCCAGCAGTTCTTCGGTGCTCAGCATCGCGCGCCCCTCACGCCGGCTCGATCGCGTACTTGAACTTGCCGGCGCGGGTCGCGCTCACCTTGATGCGCGCGATGGCGCCGCCTTCGGCCATCCGCGCCAGCACGCTGTCGGCGATCTCCGGCAGCACCGTGCCGTTCAGGATGGTGTCGACGTTGCGCGCCCCGGAATCGACTTCGGTGCAGCGCGCCAGCACCGCGTTGACCAGCGCGTCGTCGTAGTCGAAGCGAGCCTGGTGGTTGCGGTCGATGCGCGCGCCGATGCGATCGAGCTTAAGGCGGATGATGCGCGCCAGGATCTCGTCGCCGATCGGGTAGAACGGCACCACCGTCAGGCGCCCGAGGAAGGCCGGCTTGAAGTGCTTCATCAGCTGCGGACGGATGATCTCGGCCAGTTGCTCGGGGCCGGGCAGCTCGGCGGCCGGCTTGTTCAGGCAGGCCTGCATCATCAGGGCGGACGCCACGTTCGAGGTGAGAATGATGATGGTGTTGCGAAAGTCGATCTGGCGCCCTTCTGCGTCGTCCAGCACGCCCTTGTCGAACACCTGGAAGAACAGTTCGAGCACGTCGGCGTGGGCCTTCTCGACCTCGTCGAGCAGCACCACGCTGTACGGATTGCGGCGCACCGCCTCGGTCAGCACGCCGCCTTCGCCGTAGCCGACATACCCCGGCGGCGCCCCCTTCAGCCCCGACACGCTGTGCGCCTCCTGGTATTCGCTCATGTTGATGGTGACCAGCTTGCGCTCGCCGCCGTACAGCAGGTCGGCCAGCGCCAGCGCGGTTTCGGTCTTGCCGATGCCCGAACTGCCGACGAACAGGAACACGCCCTTCGGCTTGTTGGGATCGTCCAGGCTGGCGCGCGCGGTGCGCACGCGCTGCGCCACCACCGCGCCGGCGTGCGACTGGCCGAGGATGCGCTCCTCGAGCAGCGCCTGCAGGTTCATCACCGTCTTGATCTCGTCCTTGACCATGCGCCCGAGCGGGATGCCGGTCCAGCCGGCGACGATTTCAGCCACTACCTGGCCGTCCACCTGCACCGGCACCAGCGGCGACTCGCCCTGCACCGCGCGCAGCTCCTCGATCAGGCTGCGCAGCGCCCCGTTGGCGCCCTGCGTGGTGCCCTGTTCGAGACCGCTGCGCAGGCGCTGGATCTGGGCGTTGAGCGACTGCTCCTGCTCCCAGCGGCGCTGCACCTGGCGCTGCTCCTCGGTGGCAGCGATGCGCTGGACGCGCAGCGCCGACAGCTTGGCGCCATGCTCGGCGCCGGCGCTCTCTTCGCGCATCAGCGCCGCCGCCTGGGCGTCGATCCGCTCGAGCAGGCGCACGCCCGCTTCGACCAGCGCCGGCGTCGCGCTCTGGCCCAGCGCGACCTTGGCGCAGGCGGTATCGAGCACGCTGATCGCCTTGTCGGGCAGCTGGCGCCCGCTGATGTAGCGGTGCGACAGGCGCACCGCCTCGGAAATGGCGTCGTCGTACACCCGCACGCCGAAATGGCGCTCCATCAGCGGCGCCATCGCGCGCAGCATCGCGCAGGCGGTTTCCTCGTCCGGTTCCTCGACCTTGACGACCTGGAAGCGGCGCGCCAGCGCGGCGTCCTTTTCGAAGTATTTCTTGTATTCGCTCCAGGTGGTGGCGGCGATGGTGCGCAGTTCGCCGCGCGCCAGCGCCGGCTTGAGCAGGTTGGCGGCGTCGTTCTGGCCGGCCGCGCCGCCGGCGCCGATCATGGTGTGCGCCTCGTCGATGAACAGGATGATCGCATGCGGGCTTTTCTTGACCTCGTCGATGACGTTCTTGAGGCGGTTCTCGAACTCGCCCTTGACGCTGGCGCCGGCCTGCAGCAGGCCCATGTCGAGCGCGTGGATCTCCACCCCGCGCAGCACCTCCGGCACCTCGCCGGCGGCGATGCGCAGCGCCAGTCCCTCGACGACGGCGGTCTTGCCGACCCCCGCCTCGCCAGTCAGGATCGGGTTGTTCTGGCGTCGCCGCATCAGGATGTCGATCGCCTGGCGGATCTCGGCATCGCGCCCGATCACCGGATCGAGCTGGCCGTCGCGCGCGCGCCCGGTCAGGCAGGTGGTGAACTGGTCGAGCGCCGGCGTGGCGCGCGCGGCGCCCTCGCCAAGTGCCGTGACCGGG
>JARXKM010000262.1 GCA_030272785.1 Pseudomonadota bacterium | reverse complement strand
CCTTGGTGAAGCCGTGCATGCCGGCCTTGGCGGCCGAGTAGTTGGTCTGGCCGAACGCGCCCTTCTGGCCGTTGACCGACGAGATGTTGATGATCCGGCCCCAGCCGCGCTCGACCATGCCGTCGCACACCGGCTTGGTCATGTTGAACACGGAGTCGAGGTTGGTGCGCATCACGGCGTCCCAGTTCGGCTTGTCCATTTTCTTGAACGTCATGTCGCGCGTGATGCCGGCGTTGTTGACCAGCACGTCGATCTCGCCGACTTCCTTGACGATCTTGGCCACGCACGCCTGCGCCGACTCGTAATCGCCGACGTCGCACTCGTAGGCCTTGAAGTCGAACCCCATTTCCTTGGTCGCATTGAGCCAGCCCTCGACCTTGGTGCTGCCCGGCGAATACGTCGTCACTACCCGGTAGCCCAGTGCGGCGAGCTTGATGCACACCGCTTCGCCCAGACCGCCCATCCCGCCGGTTACCAATGCAACTCTAGCCATTTTCATCTCCTCGTTTTTACGATGTTTTTACCACTGCCTGCGAAAAAAGGGAGGTTCAATCCCGCTCTACTGCCAATGCCACGCCCATGCCGCCGCCGATGCACAGGCTGGCCAGCCCACGCTTGGCGTCGCGCCGGATCATCTCGTGCAGCAACGTCACCAGGATGCGCGCGCCGGAGGCGCCGATCGGATGGCCCAGCGCGATGGCGCCGCCGTTGACGTTGATCTTGCTGGTGTCCCAGCCCATTTCCTTGTTGACCGCGATCGCCTGGGCGGCGAACGCCTCGTTAATTTCCATCAGGTCAACGTCCTGGTGGGTCCAGCCGGCCTTTTTCAGGCACAGCTGGGTGGCCGACACCGGGCCCATGCCCATGATCGACGGATCGAGCCCGGCCGACGAATACGCCTTGATGCGCGCCAGCGGCGTCAGGCCCAGTTCGCGCGCCTTCGAGGCCGACATCATGATGACCGCGGCGGCGCCGTCGTTCAGGCCGGACGCGTTGCCGGCGGTGACGCTGCCTTCCTTGTTGAAGGCCGGGCGCAGGCTGGCGAGCGCCTCGAGCGTGCTGCCGTGCTTGGGATATTCGTCGGTATCGAAGACGGTGACGCCCTTCTTCGAGGCGATCTCGAACGGGATGATCTCGTCCTTGAACTTGCCGGCTTTCTGCGCCGCCTCGGCCTTGTGCTGCGAGGCGAGCGCGAACGCGTCCTGCTCGGCGCGCGAGATGTCGTATTTTTTGGCGACGTTCTCGGCCGTGACGCCCATGTGGTACTGGTTGTAGACGTCCCACAGGCCATCGACGATCATGGTGTCGACCAGCTTGGTGTCGCCCATGCGGAAACCGTCGCGCGAGCCGGGCAGCACGTGCGGCGAGGCGCTCATGTTTTCCTGGCCGCCGGCGATGATGATGGCGGCGTCGCCGCACTTGATGGCCTGGGCCGCCAGGTGGGTCGCCTTCAGGCCGCTGCCGCACACCTTGCCGACGGTAAACGCCGGCACCATGTCGGGCAGGCCGGCCTTGAGGGTGGCCTGGCGCGCCGGGTTCTGGCCGGCGCCGGCGGTGAGCACCTGGCCCATGATGACTTCATTGACGCCGGCCGGATCGATGCCGATCCGCGCCAGCAGGGTCTTGATCACGTGCGCGCCGAGATCGACGGCCGGAATTTTTGCCAGTGTGCCACCGAACTTGCCGACGGCGGTACGGCCGGCGGCCACGATTACGACATCTTCCATTTCAGTCTCCGAGGTTGCCGGCACTCCAGGCCAGCTTGGTTGTCAAGCGGCGTCCGGCATGCGCGGGACGCCAACGTCAGGTACGGCAGGTAACCGGCGCGCCGCTCTGCCGGGATCGGCCGGTGGCGGTGCTGCCGGCGTCGAACCGGGGCCAGGTGGCGACAGTCCGGCGCTCAGTGGTCGACACCGTGGCTCCGCCGTGTTGGCAAAGGCTCCATGGTAGGTGTCGACGCCTGTCGGCGTTTGAGCAAAATCAATCTTATCAGCTTATTCATGGAAAACAATCGGTGTTTACCCATATGGCAAAAAATTGATTGCCGGGGTATGCAGGATGGATGAGCGCGGCCGGTGGCGGCGGGCTTTATTGCCTATGGGAACGAGGCCTGCAAACACCCCCTTGGCGCAATTTTCACAGTAGAATGCACGGGCCTGCCGCATTTGGGGGCGCCGTCCGCCCTCTCCACACCGAACCGTTTATGCAAAAAAGCCCGTCCCTGCCCATCGAAATCAAGATTTCCACCGTCGTCGCCATCTCGACCATCCTGCATTCGGCCGACCCGCTGGCGATCGACGCCGCGCTCAAGCAGATGACCGGCGGCGTGGCCGACTTTTTCGAGGACGAATTCGCCGTCATCGACGTCGGCGCGATCGCTGCCGGCGCCGCGCCGATCGACTGGCGCGCGCTGGTCGACCTGCTGCGCCGCTACCGCCTCAACGCGGTGGCGGTGCGCGGGGCGACGCCGGCGATGGCCGAAGCGATCCGCGCGCGCGGCCTGTCGCTCGACGACGGCAGCAGCGGCGCGCGCCCGCGCGACGAGGCAGCGCCGAGCGCCGCCGCGCCGGCCGCCGCAGTACCCGCACCCGTACCAGTACCAGTACCGGCGCCGGCGCCGGCTGCGGCCACCGCCGTGGTGTCGCCCGGCGCGATGATCATCGACACGCCGGTGCGCGCCGGCCAGCGCATCTACGCGCGCGGCTGCGACCTGATCATCACGGCCGCCGTCAACAACGGCGCCGAAGTCATCGCCGACGGCAGCATCCATGTTTACGCACCACTCAACGGGCGCGCGCTGGCGGGCGCTTCGGGCAATCCCGAAGCACGCATCTTCGCGCTGTCCATGCAGCCCGAGCTGGTCTCGATTGCCGGCGTCTACCGCACCTTCGACGAGGGCTTCCCACCCGAGATGGCGCGCCAGCCGGCACAAATCCGATTAGTGGGGGACCGAATCGATATACTATCGCTCAGTCCGGCATCCAGAGCCTAGCCCCGCACCATTTTAAAGGACCTATTTGTGGCACGAATTATTGTTGTGACATCCGGCAAGGGCGGGGTCGGCAAGACCACCTCCAGCGCCAGTTTCTCCACCGGCCTGGCGATGCGCGGGCATAAGACGGCAGTGCTCGACTTCGACGTCGGCCTGCGCAACCTCGACCTGATCATGGGTTGCGAGCGGCGCGTCGTGTATGACCTGATCAACGTCGTCAATGGCGAGGCGACCCTGAACCAGGCGCTGATCAAGGACAAGCACTGCGACAATCTGTTCATCCTGCCGGCCTCGCAGACGCGCGACAAGGACGCCCTGTCCGAAGAAGGCGTCGAGCGGGTGCTGCACGACCTGATCAACATGGGCTTCGAGTACATCATCTGCGATTCGCCGGCCGGCATCGAGCACGGCGCGCTGATGGCGCTGACGTTCGCCGACGAAGCGATCATCGTGACGAACCCGGAAGTGTCGTCGGTGCGCGATTCGGACCGCATCCTGGGCATCATCCAGGCCAAGTCGCGCCGCGCCCAGACCGGCGCCGAGCCGGTCAAGGAACACCTTTTGATCACGCGCTATTCGCCGAAACGGGTCGAGAACGACGAAATGCTGTCCTACCAGGACGTGCAGGAAATCCTGCGCATCCCGCTGATCGGCATCATCCCGGAATCGGAATCGGTGCTGCACGCCTCCAACCAGGGCAATCCGGCGATCCATTTCAAGGGCACCGACGTGGCCGAGGCGTACGAAGACGTGGTCTCGCGCTTCCTTGGCGCCGACTTGCCGCTGCGGTTTACCAGCTACGAAAAACCGGGCTTCCTGCAGCGCATCTTTGGGACAAAGTGATATGGCACTGCTTTCCTTCCTGTTCCCACCCAAGGCGAAAACCGCCAGCCAAGCCAAGGAGCGCCTGCAGATCATCATCGCGCGCGAACGCTCGGGGCGCGGCGGGCCGGACTTCCTGCCGGCGCTGCACCGCGAGCTGATCGAGGTGATCTCGAAGTACACCAAGGTCAGCGCCGACAACATCAAGCTCTCGCTCGACCGCCAGGGCAACCTCGAAGTGCTCGAGGTGAACGTGGTGCTGCCGGACGCCTGAGGCCTGAGGCCTGAGGCCTGAGGCCCCCAAGTGTGACACCCGCTGCCCCGGGGCCGCCGGTCGATCAGCCGGCCTAGGCCGGGCGCGCCCCCTGCAGCTTGTCGGCCACCCTGGCGCATGCCTCGACGTGCTGGTAGCCAAGCTGGCGGAACATCGCAAAACCGATCGCCGCCGACACCACCGAGCCGGCGATCGGCACCAGCTTGGCCGCCGTCTTGCTGGCGATCTTCACGCCGGCCTTCTTGAACAGCCGCAGCACCAGGTCGCGCGTCACCAGCCGGCCGACCATCATCCCGCCCATCCCCACCGCCGCTTCGTAGGCCATCAGCCGGTACTTCGGCTGCAGCCGCTCGACCTGGTCGGGCGTGAGGCCGAACGCGGCGTTGACGTCCTCGACCAGCTTGACGAACAGCGACATGTCCGACACCAGGTCCAGCCCGGGCAGCGGCAGCGCCGAGAAACCGGCCGCCAGCGCGGCGCGCCGGCGCACCAGCCGGCGGCAGTTGGCGCGCACCTTGGCAATCTCGTCATTGTTACCGGGAATCAACGTCCAGTCGGTTGTCAGCGTTGTTGCCATTGTCGCGGCCTCCTCGTTCAAAAATGTCGCGCCAGAGTGAAATTGCCGATTGATCAGCGGTTTTTTCCAGTGTACCTTGTAATTGTTATTGAGTAATGCACGCTTGCCGGCGTCGGAAAAAACCGATTGTTATAGCATTATGTTGTAAAAGTCTGTTACATTTACATTAACTATTCATTAGTGTACGTAGGATAGATCCTACAAATCGTCCAACTCCAGCCGATAGCCCTTATGAGAATAGCCGTACTAGACAGCGACCGCAGCCAAGCCGACTTGATTTGCCAGGTGCTCACCGGTGCCGGGCACGCCTGCCTATCCTTCGACAGTGGGAAGGATATGCTCGGCGGCCTGAAAAAAGACAGTTTCGACATGCTGATCCTCGATTGGCACGTGGCCGACCTGTCGGGAGTCGAGGTGCTGCGCCGCGCCAAGGAAAAACTGCCGGCCCACACGCCAATGATGTTCGTAACGGGCAACTCCGGCGAGGACGACATCGTCGCCGGGGTCGGCGCCGGTGCCGACGACTACATGATCAAACCGCTGCGGCGCGGCGAACTGCTGGCGCGCGTGCAGGCGCTGCTGCGGCGCGCCTACCCGTCGCAAAACGGCGCCGAACAGCTGCAGTTCGGCCCCTACGTGTTCGAAACCCGGCCCGGCCGGCTGCTGATGGACGGCTCGCTGATCGACGTCACGCACAAGGAATTCTACCTGGCGCTGCTGTTTTTTCGCAATATCGGCCGGCCGCTGTCGCGCGCCTACATCCACGAAGCGGTGTGGATGCGCGAGACCGCGCTGCCGTCGCGCACCATGGACACCCACGTGTCGCGGGTGCGGAACAAGCTCCAGCTACGCCCGGAAAACGGCTTTCGCCTGGTGCCGGTGTACAGCTACGGCTACCGGCTCGAGAAAATGGGCGCCTGAGGCAAAAACCGGGACAGACCCGTTTATTCGCGCGCTGTTGTCGCGAGACGGCGGCTAAAAACCGGGTCTGACCCGGTTTTCTGCGGCTAAAAACCGGGTCTGACCCGGTTTTCTGGCAAGCGTTAGCGTCGCTGTCAGCGCTAGGCGCAGCGCTTTGGCATGATCCTCTGCAGGCGCCGCGCTATAATGACCGCTTACGCTGCTATCTGTCACCCCATGCAACTGCTCGCCGTCGGCCTCAACCACACCACTGCACCGGTCTCGCTGCGCGAGCAACTGGCGCTTGCGCCTGACCAGCTCGGTCAGGCGGTGCGCGCCGCGCGCGGCTGGTTCGCCCGCATCGACCAGCACGGCGGCGACGAGGCGGCCATCCTGTCGACCTGCAACCGCACCGAGATGTATGCCGCCAGCCGCGCGCCGAACGGCCTCGACGCCAGCGCCCACTTCCTCGCCGACTACCACCATCTGAACGTCGCCGACCTGCGCCCGCACCTGTACATGCTGCCGCACGACCACGCGGTGCGCCACGCCTTCCGGGTCGCCTCCGGGCTCGACTCGATGGTGCTGGGCGAGCCGCAAATCCTCGGCCAGATGAAAGACGCGGTGCGCCTGGCCGACGAAGCGGGCGGCCTGGGCACCTACCTGCACCAGATGTTCCAGCGCAGTTTCGCCGTCGCCAAGGAAGTGCGCAGCAGCACCGAGATCGGCGCGCACAGCGTGTCGATGGCGGCCGCCGCGGTGCGCCTGTCGCAGCGCATCTTCGACAAGGTCAGCGACCAGCACGTGCTGTTCATCGGCGCCGGCGACATGATCGAACTGTGCGCCACCCACTTCGCCGCGCATCACCCGAAATCGATCACCATCGCCAACCGCACCATGGAGCGCGGCGAGGCGCTGGCCGAACGCTTCCACGGCCGCGCCATCAAGCTGTCGGCGCTGCCGGAGCAACTGGCGCAATTCGACATCGTCATCTCGTGCACCGCCTCGTCGCTGCCGCTGATCGGCCTCGGCCTGGTCGAACGGGCCATCAAGGCGCGCCGCCACAAGCCGATGTTCATGGTCGACCTGGCGGTGCCGCGCGATATCGAGCCCGAAGTCGGCCGCCTCGACGACGTGTTCCTGTACACCGTCGACGATCTCGGCCAGGTGGTGCAAACCGGCAGGGAGAGCCGCCAGGCCGCGGTGGCGCAGGCCGAAGCGATCATCGACA
>JARXKM010000261.1 GCA_030272785.1 Pseudomonadota bacterium | reverse complement strand
TGATTTTGTTAACCATTTCATCGGGGAGGCGAACTATAGCAAAGCGCGTTGGTCGCTGGCAAGGATTTTTTTCGGCAGATTTCGCATGGCACCAAGCTTGCTAGAAGAAACGTACGAGCACCTCTTTTTACGCTAACTTCTTGACATGACAGGCGCGCGGGATGACATTGGTAGTCAAGAAGCAGATCCATGATCGTTCAGGCAAGCGTTGCCTGCGCCATCCTGGCACAGGTGTGACAATTTGGAGCAGTGACATTCCAGCGATAGAGCCCCGTTCCAGGGGCCACACGGAGACACGATCATGTACCAGCACTCTACACAAGACCTACACGGGTCGGTCGGGACTTCGCCGATCGCAAAATGGGACGACAATATGCCAGTGATTATTGAGTCCTCGCACCAACGCTCGCTGTCCTACGGCCTGTGTCCCGGGGCGCGGCCCGACTTCAACCCGCTCGCCCGCAACGAGTTGTCGTTGCTGATCGAGCAGAACCGCCTGCTGCATACGCACGCGGTGCCGGCCATGGAAACGCTGTACCAGCAGATCGTCAACACCCACAACATGGTGATCCTGACCGACGCGAAGGGGGTGATCGTCCATTCGCTGGGCGACGACGATTTCCTCGAGAAAGCCAGCCGGGTTGCGCTGCAGCCGGGCGTGGCGTGGTCGGAACAATGCAAGGGCACCAATGCGATCGGCACGGCAATCGCAGAAAAGACGGCCACCCTGGTCCATGCCGACCAGCACTACCTGGCGGCGAACCACTTCCTGACCTGCTCGGCGGCACCAATCACCGACCACCAGGGCAACGTGGTCGGCGTGCTCGATGTGTCCGGCGACCAGCGCAGCTTCCACAAACACACAATGGCGCTGGTGCGCATGTCGGCGCTGATGATCGAGAACCAACTGTTCGCCGCCACGTTCGAGGATGCCATCACGCTGCACTTCCATGCGCGGCCCGAGTTCATCGGCACGCTGATGGAAGGCATCGCGTCATTCACGCCGGGCGGACGTTTCCTGTCGGCCAACCGCAACGGCATGTTCCAGCTGGGCTTGTCGTTTTCGGCGCTGCAGTCGCACACCTTCAGTTCGCTGTTCGGCATGCCGGTGTCGAGCGTGTTCGATCACTACCGGACCGCCGTGCCTGGCCTGTTGAACCTGTGCATGCACAGCGGCGTGCGGGTGTACGGTCGCGCGCAATTACGCCTGACGAACGAGGTGCAGGCGCTGGCGGGCGGCAACGAACGCGCCGCCGTGGCGCCGGCCGCCGCAGCGCAGGCGGCCGCGGCGACCCAAGCTGCGATCGCCGCGCGCCGGTTGTCCGGCCTGCGCTACCTGAACACCGGCGACCCGCAGCTCGAACAAGTCATCGCCAAGGTCAACAAGGTGCTCGGGCGCGACATCCCGATCCTGGTGATGGGCGAGACCGGCACCGGCAAGGAATTGCTGGCGCAGGCGATCCACAACGATTCGCCGCGTGCGATGGGGCCGTTCGTCGCCGTCAACTGCGCCTCGATCCCGGAGACGCTGATCGAATCGGAACTGTTCGGCTACGAGGATGGCGCGTTCACCGGCGCGCGCAAGAAAGGCGCGATCGGCAAGATCCTGGCGGCCAACGGCGGCACGCTGTTTCTCGACGAAATCGGCGACATGCCGTTCGCCCTGCAGGCGCGCCTGCTGCGCGTGCTGCAGGAACGCATGGTCACCCCGCTCGGCAGCGACAAGTCGATTCCCGTCAATGTCGAACTGATCTGCGCGACCAACCACAACCTGCGCGACCGGATTGCCCGCGGCCTGTTCCGCGAAGACCTGTATTACCGGCTCAACGGGCTGGTGGTGAAACTGCCGCCCTTGCGCGAACGCACCGACCTCGAAACCGTCGTCAAGAAGATACTCGCAACCGAATCGAACGGCGGGCGTTACATGGTGTCCGACGAAGTGCTGGCCCTGTTCATGCGGCACAAGTGGCCGGGCAACTTCCGCCAGCTGACCAACCTGCTGCGCACCGCCATCATCATGGCCGACGACGAGATCGAAATCGGCCTGTGCCACATGCCCGATGATTTCCTCGACGACATCGAGATGCAGCCGGCGCCCCATGCCGCGATCAACGCCGACAAGATGATCGCCAGCGGCGCCAACCTCGAAGAGATGGAGCACTCGGTGATCGTCAAGTCGCTCGAGGCGAACGGCGGCAACGTCTCGGCCACCGCGCGCGCGCTGGGCGTGTCGCGCAACACCATCTACCGCAAGGTGCCCAACCTCAAGTAAGCGCATGGTCAGGCCGCCAGCGGGAACGCGGCCGATTTCCACAGCACCCCGCGCTTGTTGATGGTCATCAGGTCGACGCCGTCGAGGCGCGCCGCCAGCGCATGCGCCTTGCGTGCGCCCATCACCATGAACGCGGTCGACAGGCCGTCGGCCTGCAGCGCCGTCGGCGCCAGCACCGTGACGCTGGCCAATTCCTGCGGCGAGTCGCCGGTGACGGGATCGAAAATATGGTGATGCGCGAAATCGGCCGTGAACGTGGACGCGTAGTCGCCCGAGGTGGCCACGCAGCGGCCGTCGACCCGCAGCACGGCGGCGAACAGGTCGGCATCGCGCGGGTCGAGCACGCCGAGCGTCCACGGTTGGCGCGCGCCCTTGTTGCCGTGGGCGCTGAATTCTCCCGTGTCGAGCAAGGCGTTGGCGATGCCGCGCGCCCGCACCGCCGCCATCGCCAGGTCGGCAGCATAGCCCTGCGCCAGGCCGTTGAGCGTGATGGCGGCGCCCGCCTTGCGCAAGCTGACGCGCTCGGCGGCGATGTCGATCCGCTGCCAGCCGACGCGCGACCTGGCCGCGCGGCGCTGCTCGGGCGACGGCAGCGCCGCCACGTCCGCCGCCGCGCGAAACGCCTGCCACAGCGGCTGCACGGTGATGTCGAAGGCGCCGCGCGTCAGCGCCGACAGCGCCTGCGCTTCGCCCAACACCTGCAGCAGATGCGGATGCGGCTGCTCCAGCACGCCATCGCGATTGAGCCGGAACACTTCGCTGGCCGGGTTGTAGATGCTCATCAGGCGATCGACCTGGGCGGCCTGGTCGAGCGCCTCGCCGATGGCTGCCTCGGCCGCGCGCGCGTCGGCGTGGATCACCGACACCGAAATGGTGGTGCCGAACGCCAACGCGGCGCCGGTGTACAGCTGGCCGCAACGCTCGATCGCGCCCGGCGCGCAGCCGCCGATGGCGACCACCATGGAGCCGAGCGAGGCGGTGAGAAATTTTCGACGCAACATGATCTGGTCCTCCTAATGATTGTCGTTGACGCGCGCGATCGGGATGGTGCGCGCGCGTTTGAGTTCCATGATGCGCGGCGCGCACAGTTCATCGCTGCTGTAAATGACCACGCAGTCCATGCACTGAAAACATTCGTCGTAGCTGATCGCGCCGGCCGGCGTGATGGCCTGGTAGTCGCAGCGGTGGCGGCAGGTCTGGCACGGCGTACCGCATTCGGCGCGGCGCGGGATCCAGTCGAGGATGCGGATACGCCCGATCAGCGCCAGCGCCGCGCCGAACGGACACAGGTAGCGGCAGAAAAACTTGTAGACGAACATGCTGAGCACCAGTAACCCCGCCGCATACGCCACGTACGGCCACGCGCGCACGAAATTGAGCGTGATGGCGGTCTTGAACGGTTCGAGCTCGACCAGCTTGTCGGTCAGTTCCGGCGCCACCAGCGCGCTGACGACGATGGCGGCGAACAGCGGGTACTTGACCAGCTTAAGGCGTGCATCGCTGCGCGCGCGCATGCGCAGCTGCGGCAGCTTCAGCCATTGTCCCAGCTTGCCGGTCACTTCCTGCAGCGCACCGAACGGGCACAGCCATCCGCAAAAGGTGCCGCGCCCCCATGCCAGCAGCGACAGCGCGGTGAAGCCCCACAGCAGCACCGTCATCGGATCGAACATCAGGAACTCCAGGCTGCGCCCGGCCAGCAGTGCCTGCAGCACGCCGGTGAGGTTGACGATCGACAGCTGGCCCTGGGCATAGTAGCCGATGAAGCCGATAGTAAACAGCAGGAAAGCGCCGCGAAACCACGCGAAACGGCGGGCATCGGCGACCAGGCGACGTTGCCGCATCAGCGCGCCGGCCAGCAGCGCCAGCGCCGCGACCAGGATCAGCAACTCGCTCCAGCGGCTGCGCCAGATGCCGGGCCAGGACGTGTTGCTGCCCTCCGCGGCGAGGTAGAAGCGCGCCGGCACGCGCAGCGAAAAATGGATGTCGCGCGTGATGCGCTCGGGATACACGATGCCCTTGTTGCGGGTGATCGGCAGGCTGAATTCGAACGGCCGCGCCGGATCGAGGCCGGCCTGGCTGATCACGCGCAGCACTGTCACGCTGTCGGCCGGCAGCACGCCGCGGCCGGCCAGCTGCATCTCCAGGTCGAGGTCGCGCATGTCGATCGGCAGCCCGTCCTGCCTGAGCGCCAGCCGGTCCGGCACGCTGCCGCGAATGAAGTCGTCAGCCAGGATGCTGTAGCGCCCGGAGGACATCACCAGCAACGCGTGGTCGCCCTCCTCGAGCCGGTTGTGCAGCTTGCTCCAGCTGGGCGGCGCGAGCAGGTTGCGGCCGACACTGGGCACCGACGCCAGCGCCAGGTACAGGTCGATGAAGACGGCGTCCGGGCTGGCCACTGCCTGCGGATCGAGGCCGGCGCCGAGACTGCCGGCGAACAGTCGCTCGACGTCGCGGTTGGTGACGCGCACATGCGCGATCAGGCCGGCGGCGAGCAATTGCGCGACGCTGTGTGGTTCGAACAGTTCGGGCCGGATGCGGGCCAGCTGGTCCGGATCGCTGCCCTGCGCGAAGCCGAGCTTCTTGCGCGACACTTTGAGCGCCGCCGACAGCACGCTTTGATTGATGATGCGTACCGACGCGGTAGCCTTCGAGACGCCGTCGAGGTAAGCGTGGCCGGCGTCAGGTGCGCGCAGCCGCTTGGTCTTGCTGTCGATGTTGATATTCTGTTTCAGCGACAAGCTCTTGTACTGCTGGACAAAGGCGAGCAGCGGTGCTTCGCCGAGTCCGTCGAGAAACACCGGTTCGTGATGCGAGAGCACCGCCACGTCGAGAAAGCTGCCTTTCGGATCGATCGCCACGAGCAGGTTGATCGGTACGCCGGCAAAGCCGGGAATCGGCGCCAGGTCGATCGACTCGAACACGTAGCCGACCAGTTCGGTGGCGGTCGCGTTCTGCTTGAACAGCGGCCACACCGGCAGGTCGGCCTGCTTGTCGCCGACCATCAGCGGCGCTGGAAAGCGCAGCACCAGCGCGGCCTTGGTCAGCACGCCGGCGTGCACCGGCTGGCCACTGCACAGCAGCGCCAGCCAGCACAACAGGCAACGAATCACGCGCATGCGATCAGAAGAAAATGATGCCGCCCAACGACACGCCGTTCATGCGGGTCGACTTGGCGCTGAAGGCCTTCGAGCGGGTCTGGCCGACTTCGCCCACCAGCGTGATCAGGCTGTTGAGCGAGTAGTAGGCGCCCACGGTCAGGTTGGCGTTCGACTTCAGCCCGCGCGTGCCGGCGGTGTTGTCGTCGTTCTCGCTGAGGCCGTAGCTGGCGCCGAGCTTGAGCTTGTCGGATGTCTTGAAGGTACCCTGCACCAGGTAGTTCTTCGACTTGGTGTCGCCCTGATCGGCGTCGGACAGGATGCCGAGGCCCTTGCCGCCCTGGACATTGACCAGCAGGCTGGCCGCGCCGGCGGTGACCGAGCCGCCCAGTTCGACACCGGACATGGTCAGGTCGCCGATGCCAGGGGTGACCGAAGTGAACTTCTGCGACTTGGCGCCCAGCCAGGCCTTGAAGCCGTCCTGGGCATAGGTCAGCTGCGCCTGCAGTTGCGGGCTGGACTTGGCGGTGTAGACGGGCACGGCGATGACGGGCGTGTCGGCCACCGGGCTCATCAAGGCGACGTCGAAGCCGATGCCGGAGGCTGACTTCGGCGTGCTGTACATCATCTGGCCATAGTTGCCCAGATACGAATAGCCGGCGCCGATGTGGCCGAGCGTGACGCGGCCGCGCTGGGTCGCCTGTACCGGTGCGCCGGCGCCGAGCAGGGTCATATCGCCGAGGATGGCGTTGGCGCCGAACACGCCATAGTCGCGGCCCAGCTTGACGGTGCCCATGTCGGCGTTGCCGAAGGTGAAGTACGCCTGGCGCACGTCGACCACGCTGTTCTGGCCGATCGCGCTGTCGGTCGCGGTCGAGTTATAGATGCCGATCAGCGCCTTGACGTCGTAGCCGCCCTGGGTCGACGCGGCCGAGGTGATCAGGCCGTTGGGCAGCAGACCGTTGCCGATGGTGGTGCGATCGCCCTGGCCGCCGCAGCCGAGGCCCTTGTCGCCCAGCGCCAGGCCGCCGACCGCGTCGCCCGAGCACGACACGGCGGTGTAATACGCGTTGACGATGCCGCCGACCGACACGGTCCAGTCGCCCGACTTGATATCGACCGCATGGGCGGTTTGCAAGCTTGCCGCTGCCAGCGCGGTCAACAAGAATACGTTCTTCATCCGTCTCTCCTCTTTCTGTTTTATGTAGTTAAGAACATCGTGTGATGTACCCACCTCCATGGCAATAAGCATGCCCAGTGGTTGAGCCCGTGAAGGGCGGGCGAAATGGCTGTCGGATGTGCCGCCACGGATCAGTTGCCTGCGCGCCTGTTCTGTTTTTGATCGCCGCCTGAAAAATTCTGGGGTCAGGTCAAAATTCTGGGGTCAGCGCTGACATAAATTCTGGGGTCAGGTCTGACATTAGAACTTTCGATTGGGGTCAGGTCTGACAATCGGACATTT
>JARXKM010000260.1 GCA_030272785.1 Pseudomonadota bacterium | reverse complement strand
TGCTGGCCTTGTCCTTGTTCGACATGCCGCTCGTCATCGGGCCGGCCGGCACGAACACCGCCGGCAGGTGGCCGAAGTGCAGCGCGCCGATCAGCAGGCCCGGCACGATCTTGTCGCACACGCCAAGATAGACGGCGGCGTCGAACATGTTGTGCGACAGCGCCACCGCGGTGCCCATGGCGATGGTATCGCGCGAAAACAGCGACAGTTCCATGCCCGGCTGGCCCTGCGTGACGCCGTCGCACATGGCCGGCACGCCGCCGGCGAACTGCGCCACCGCGTCGACCTGGCGCACGGCGTCCTTGATGATCTGCGGGAAGCGCTCGAACGGCTGGTGCGCCGACAGCATGTCGTTATAGGCCGAGACGATCGCCACCGACGGCTTCTTCATCTCCTTGAGCTTGAGCTTGTCGTTGGCGGGGAAGGCGGCGAAGCCGTGCGCCAGGTTGGTACACGCCAGCGCGGTGCGCTGCACGCCCGGGATGCGGGCGGCGTCGAGGTGCGCCAGGTAGGCCGCGCGCGACGGCCGGCTGCGCGAGATGATGCGGTCGGTCACCGCCTGCAGTACTGGATGGAGCGCCATGAGCTATCCTCTGAATTTAATTCATGAAATTTTACTACAATTTGAACGGCGCAGCTGTTCATATCAATTTATATTGCGCTTTAATAGCCTGCAATGCAAGCGTGCCGGCGCGTCAGGCGTGGCCGCCGCGCGCCGCCGACGCCCGGGCCCGGCCAGCCCCGCTTGGATTTATGTAGTGAATTTACCGACTTTTCATGTATTATTCACCAACCCCGCAACGAACCGAGTCCCACGCCATGCGCCAGCCCGCCCTCACCTCCACCGCCAGCTTCCAGACCCTTGCCGCCCACGCCGTCGATGCCAAGCACTGGCAGATGCGCGACCTGTTCGCTGCCGACCCGCAGCGCTTCAAGAACATGTCGCTCGATGCGGCCGGCCTGTTTCTCGACTATTCAAAAAACCGCCTCGACCGGCGCACGCTGGAACTGCTGATCGAGCTGGCGGCCGAGCGCGGCGTCGAAACGCAGCGCGCGGCGATGTTCGCCGGCGAAAAGATCAACCTGACCGAACAGCGCGCCGTGCTGCACACCGCCCTGCGCGCCCCTGCCGACGCCGCCCTGGTGGTCGACGGCCAGCACGTCACCGACGACGTCCATGCGGTGCTGGCGCGGGTGCGCAGCTTCACCGACGCGGTGCGCTCGGGCGCCTGGCTCGGCCACAGCGGCAAGCCGATCACCGACATCGTCAACATCGGCATCGGCGGCTCCGACCTGGGCCCGAAGATGGTCTGCCTGGCGCTGCGCCAGTACGCCCACCCGCGCCTGACGATGCATTTCGTCTCGAACGTCGACGGCCACGACATGGATGCGGCCTTGTCGAACGTCGATCCCGAAACGACCTTGTTCATCATCGCCTCGAAAACCTTCACCACCAGCGAGACCATGCTCAACGCGCAGACCGCGCGGCGCTGGTTTCTGGCCCACGCCCGGGAGGACGCGCTGGCGCGCCACTTCGTCGCGGTGTCGACCAATACCGCGGCGATCGAAGCGTTCGGCATCGACCCGGTCAACATGTTCCCGTTCTGGGACTGGGTCGGCGGGCGCTATTCGGTCTGGTCGGCGATCGGCCTGCCGATCGCGCTGGCGGTCGGTTTCGGCTACTTCAGCGATTTTTTGGCCGGCGCGCACGCGATGGACCAGCACTTCACACAGGCGCCGCTGGCGCAGAACATGCCGGTACTGATGGCCCTGACCGGCTTCTGGAACCGCCAGTTTCTCGACTGCGCCTCGGTGTCGATCGCGCCCTACCACCAGGACCTGAGCCGCTTCCCGGCCTACCTGCAGCAGCTCGACATGGAGAGCAACGGCAAGCGCGTCACCCGCACCGGCCAGCCGGTCGACACGCCGACCTGCCCGGTGATCTGGGGCGACTGCGGCACCAACGGCCAGCATGCCTACTTCCAGCTGCTGCACCAGGGCACCGACCTGACGCCGATCGATTTCATCGCCTGCCTGCGTCCGGCGCACGAGCTCGAGGCGCACCACGCGGCGCTGCTGGCGAACTGCTTCGCCCAGTCGGAGGCGTTCATGCGCGGCAAGCAGGTCGACGAAGTGCGCGCCGACCTGCAGGCGCAGGGACTGGCGGCGGCCGAAGTCGAGCGCCTGGCGCCGCACAAGACCTTTCCCGGCAACCGCCCGTCGAACACCATCCTGATGGAGTACCTGACGCCGTACGCGCTGGGCGCGCTGGTGGCGCTGTACGAACACAAGACGTTCGTGCAGGGCGTGCTGTGGGACGTCAACAGCTTCGACCAGTGGGGCGTCGAACTGGGCAAGGTGCTGGCCAAGAACATCGAGGCCGAACTGACCGGCGCAGCGCAGCCGCAGCGGCACGACAGCTCCACCAACGGCCTGATCGCGATGGCCAAGGCGGCCGTATGAGCGGCGCCGGCGCCGTCAGCGTGGCATTCGACCAGCCGATGGCGGTCGGCGAATGCCCGCTGTGGAACCCGGCCGAGGCGTGCCTGTACTGGGTCGACATCGACGGCTGCGCGATCCACCGCCTGCATCCGGCCAGCGGCGCCCACAATTGCTGGAGCATGGACAGCGAGCCGTCCGCCATCGGGCTGTGCGCCGGCGGCGGCCTGGTGGTGGCGCTGCGCTCCGGCCTGGCGCACTTCGATACCGCCAACGTGCTGGTCACGCCGATCGCGCCGGCGCCGTACGACAGCGCCATCGTCCGCTTCAACGACGGCCGCGTCGACGCCGCCGGCCGCTTCTGGATCGGCACCTTGTACGAGCCGCGCGACCGCCCGGCCGCCGAGATGTACGTGCTCGAACGCGGCAAGCTGCGGCTGGCCTGGTCGGGCGGCATGACGAACTCGAACGGGCTCGCCTTCAGTCCCGACCGCAAGTGGATGTACCACGCCGACACCGCCGCCCACCGCATCGACCGCCACGGCTTCGAGCTCGCCACCGGCGCGGTGGCGACCGCGCAGCCGTTCTTGCAGTTCGCCGCCGACAAGGCGGCGCCCGGCTACGGCGGCCGGCCCGACGGCGCCGCCGTCGACAGCGAAGGCGCCTACTGGTGCGCGATGTTCGAAGGCGGCCGCTTGCTGCGCTTCGGCGCCGACGGCACGCTGCTCGAGGAAGTGGCACTGCCGCTGCGCTGCCCGACCATGGTCGCTTTCGGCGGCGACGATCTGCGCACCTTGTATGTCACCAGCGCCAGCCACCATCGTTCGGCCGAGGAACGCGCGCGCTACCCCGCCAGCGGCTGCGTGCTGTCGCTGCCGGTGGCGGTGGCCGGGCTGGCGGAGCCGCTGTACCAGCCCTGAAAGCCTTTTTTCCATTTGTGCGCAAGCGGACACAGACACGCTGATAAACTGATGGCACTATTATTCACTGTCGCGCCAAATGGAAAACGTCAACACGCTGGTCAAAACGGGCATCGCGGGACTCGATGAAGTCCTGCTCGGCGGCGTCCCGCGCCACAACAACCTGATCGTCGAAGGCGCGCCCGGTTCCGGCAAGACCACGCTCGGCCTCGGCTTCATCTACGCCGGCGCCGTCGACTACGACGAACCGGGCGTGATCGTCTCGTTCGAACTCGACGCGGCCAAGCTGCTGCGCGACGCCGCCGGCTTCGACTGGGACCTGCAGGGGCAGATCGACGCCGGCAAGATCAAGATCATCCAGACCAGCCCGGCCGTGCTGCTGAGCGAATTTCGCAGCGCCGACGGCGCCTTCGCCGCCGCCCTGCGCGCGCTCGGCGCCAAGCGCCTGCTGATCGACGGCCTGACGCCGATGCGCCTGTACGCCGAAGTGCACGACATGCCGTTCCGCGAGGACGTGCACGTGCTCATCGAAGGCCTCAACCAGCTCGGCGTGACCACCATGGTCACCGCCGAACGCGACGAATCGATCGGCACGGTGCCGGCCCACGAGCGCTTCGTGTTCGACACCATCATTTCGCTCACGCGCGGCGAAAACAAGCGGCGCGTGCAGCGCCGCCTGACGGTGCTCAAGTCGCGCGGCCAGGATTTCATCGGCGGCAGCCACACCATGCGCATCGAGGCCGGCACCGGCATCCACGTCTACCGGCGCGCGCAATCGCGCCCGGTGGCCTCGCCCGACCAGCCGACCTCCGACCAGCGCATGTCGACCGGCTCGGCGGCGATCGACACCATGATGGACGGCGGCCTGTATCGCGGCTCGGTGACGATGGTCAGCGGCATCTCCGGCACCGGCAAGACGGTGCTCGGCGTGCAGTTCCTCAGCGCGGCGATCAGCGCCGGCCACAAGACGCTGCTGGTCAGTCTCGACGAGCATCCGCGCCAGCTGATGCGCAATGCCGGCTCGCTCGGCTTCGACCTGCCCGGCATGCTCGAGCGCGGCGAATTGTTCATGCATTACGAGTCGCCGCTCGAACTCGAACTCGACGTCCATTACGAGCACATCGTCAAGCTGGTCGAACGGGAAGGCATCGACTGCGTGGTGTTCGACTCGTGCGCGGTGTACGAGATGACCAGCCCGGAAGAAGTGGCCGGCTACCTGTACGCGCTGGCGACCTACTTCAAGGACCGGCTGGCGACGGTATTCTTCAACTACGAAAGTCCGGAGCTGCTGGGGCTGTCGCAAATCAGCCAGGAGCTGAAAGGCTCGCACCTGGTCGACAACATCATCCTGCTCAACTACGTCGAGATTTCCACCGTGCTGCGCCGCGCCATCGCGATCCCGAAAGTGCGCGGCAGCCGCAACCTGCAGATCACGCGCGAATACCTGATCGGCGACGGCGGGCTGCAGCTGCTCGACGAGGAAGGCGCGCGCGCCAACCAGGCCGGCGCGGTGCCGCAGCTGCCGTTTTCGTCGTATTACGGCTTGCTGTCGCGCTCGCCGTCGCGGCAAAGCCCGGCCGTCGAGGAAGCCGTTGCCAACGGCACCAAGATGCCCGATTCGGTGGCGATGCCCACCGAAGCCGATTCGTGATCAGCATCGCGCCAGCGCACGACGCGCCGGTCGACTGGGATGCATGGCGCGCGCCGCTGCAGCAGTTCGCGCAGGCGACCGGGCTGGTGGTATCGGCCTACGATGCCGGCGGCGATCGCACCATCGGCCCGCTGCTGGCGTCGCGCAGCGCGCAGCTGCTGGCCGGCTCGACGCTGTGGCACGAGGCCGGCCCCGGCAGCGCGCTCGAGCGGCACATGGTGGCCGTCGTGCTGGCCACCAACGGCGCCGCCGCCGACGAGGATTTCCACGGCATGCGCGTGTGCAGCCTGCCGCTGACCCAGTTCGGCCAGGTGTACGGCGTGCTCGTGTTCGGCTGGCGCAGCACCGACTTCAGTTCCCCGATGGCGTGCGAGCGGCTGGGCAAGCTGGTCGGCGTGGCCGGCCACGCGCTGTGGAACGCCATCCGGCTCGAGGCGCCGGTGGCCGCGGCACGGCTGGCCACCTTTCGCGCGCTGCTGCACACGCTGGCCGGCGCGCTCGACCGCCAGCGCGAGACGATCGAGCAGCTCAACCAGGTCAATCGCACGCGCGAGCTGTTCCTGGCCACCGTGTCGCACGAGATGCGCACGCCGCTGTCGGCGCTGTCGATGCGCATCGACCTGATGCTCAAGACGCTCCATGACCTGCCGCCGGCGCTGGCGACCGGCCTGCAGGCGATGCGCGTGCATGTGCGCCAGGAAGCGGGCATGGTCGACGACCTGATCGATGCGGCGCGCACCCTGACCGGCCAGTTGAGCATCGCGCGCAGCCGCGTGCCGCTCGGGCGCATCGTGCGCGACGCCGTCTCGACGATCGAGGTGAACGCGCATGACAAGGCGATCGCCTTCTCGGTCGCGCCGGCCGACTTCGGCGACCGCATCCTGATCGCCGCCGACGCGCGCCGCCTCCAGCAGGTGCTGTGGAACCTGCTGCTCAACGCGATCAAGTTCACGCCGGCCGGCGGCGCCATCAAGGTCAACATCCACGCCGGGCCGCAGCAGGTCGAAATCGAGGTCATCGACAGTGGCCAGGGCATCGCCGCCGACGATCTGCCGCACGTGTTCGGCGCCTTCACGCTGCAGCGCCACGCCAACGCCTCCGGCCTGGGCCTGGGCCTGTACATCGCGCGCCGCATCGTCGAGCTGCACGGCGGCGCGCTGACGGTGGCCAGCGCCGGCGTCGACCGCGGCAGCACCTTCACGATCCGCCTGCCGCTGGAGGCGGCCGATGCGGCGTGAACGGGGCCGTCCGTAGTAAAATTACTTGCGAAGCGACTATTTATGTAGTAAATTTACATTATCGGCCGCCCGCATGACGGCGCACGCGGCATCTTCCATCCGGTTTCCTACTTGGGCGAACACACATTATGGCACTCAACGATTTTGACCTTGTCCTCTTTGGCGGCAGCGGCGACCTGGCGATGCGCAAGCTGCTGCCGGCGATGTACTCGCGCGACGTCGCCGGCGACCTGCCGCCGGGCGCGCGCATCATCTGCGTGGGCCGCCACGACTGGTCGCAGGAGGAGTTCCTCGCCACCGTCGAATCGACCTCGAAGCCGCACATCAAGGCGCCGGCCGAGGACAAGTATGCGCTGTTCGTCAAGCGCATCGTGTACGTGTCGCTCAACGCCACCGACGTCAAGACCTACGGCGCGCTGGTCGAGGCGCTGCGCAACGACGACCGGCTCACGCGGGTGTACTACCTGGCCACCCCGCCGCATCTGTTCTCGCAGATTTGCGACAACCTGTCGGTGACCGGCCTGGCCACCGCCAATTCGCGCGTGGTGCTGGAAAAGCCGCTCGGGCGCGACCTCGCCAGCGCCAAGCAGATCAA
>JARXKM010000259.1 GCA_030272785.1 Pseudomonadota bacterium | reverse complement strand
GTCCGAATGTCAGACCTGACCCCAGCATTTTGTCCGAATGTCAGACCTGACCCCAGAAAAATGTCCGATTGTCAGACCTGACCCCAGCCGTGCTTTTGCCGCGATGAATCGACCTTGACTCAGCAAGAAGAGCGTCTTTCTTCAGAAATTTCCGCATAGAAACAACACAGCCGGGTAACTATCGGCAAAATGCTTGCTCACGGGCAAAATTGGCATCTATAATTGCCTCTTTGCATTTTCGTGTTCCACTGTTTTATTGCAAATCTGTTGTTCTGTTGAAACAATCCGTTCCCGTTGCTACATTTTTGCATCCGCAGTCATTTTTTGTTCTATCCTGAAAGCAATATGTGCGCATTATCACCGGTCTGCGCACGCAGGTTGGGTTACGCGGGACTACCAGTTTTGCGGGCGAATTCGATTAATCGTTTGATAGAAAAAGACTCGAAATGAATTTAACAAACATGAAAGTGGGAACGCGACTGGGCCTCGGTTTTGCGCTGGTGCTGTTCTTCCTGGTCGCCGTGACCGCCATCGGCATCGTTCGCATGGCGCAGATCCAGGATCGCCTCGACCGCGTCGTCGGCGTCAACAACGTCATCACCCGCTATGTCATCGATATGCGCGGCAACGTCAGCGACCGCATCAATTCGCTGCGTATCCTGACCATGATGTCCGGCCCGGACGAGATGGAAACGGACATGAACCGCGTCAAGGCGCAGACCGCCAAGTACGACGAAATCGAGAAGAAGCTGTCGGACAAGTTCGCCACCGAAGGCTCGCCGGCGGAAAAAGCGCTGCTCGCCCAGGTCAAAGAAAGCGAAGCGGCGGCCATGCCGGCCATCGCCAAGGCGCAGGAACTGTGGCTGGCCAACAAGGCCGAGGACGCCACCCGCGTGATGATCAAGGAGATCAAGCCGGCGCAAAAAAAGTGGATGGACGGGCTTGAACAGCTCGCCACGCTGGAAGACAAGTTGAACAGCCAGAGCCAGGTCGATGCCGAAGCGGCGTTCGTCAATGCGCGTAATTTCATGCTGGTGATGGGCGTGCTGGCAGTCGGCATGGGCATCCTGGCGGCGGTGGTGATCACCCGCGGCCTGCTCAAGCAACTCGGCGGCGAGCCCGACTACACGGCCAGCATCGCCGGCAGAATCGCCCACGGCGACCTGTCGATCGTGATCGAAACAAACGGCTCGGACAAGGGCAGCCTGCTCGCCGAAATGAAGGAAATGCGCGACAGCCTGGTCAGCATCGTCGGCCAGGTGCGGGTCGGCACCGAGACCATCGGCACGGCGTCGCGTGAAATCGCCGCCGGCAATATCGACCTGTCGTCGCGGACCGAAATGCAGGCCAGCTCGCTGGAAAAAACCGCCTCGGCGATGGAGGAACTGACTTCGACCGTCAAGCAGAACGCCGACAATGCCCGTGAGGCGAACTTGCTCGCCGCCACCGCCTCGGACGTGGCCCGCAAGGGCGGCGACGTGGTCTCGCAAGTGGTCGACACGATGGGCTCGATCAACACCTCGGCCAACAAGATCGTCGACATCATCGGCGTCATCGATGGCATCGCCTTCCAGACCAACATCCTGGCGCTGAATGCGGCCGTCGAGGCGGCCCGTGCCGGTGAACAGGGCCGCGGCTTCGCGGTCGTCGCCTCGGAAGTGCGCAACCTGGCACAACGCAGCGCCGCTGCGGCAAAAGAAATCAAGACCCTGATCGGCGATTCAGTCGAGAAGGTCGAGCGCGGCAGCAAACTGGTCGGCCAGGCCGGCGTGACGATGGATGAAGTGGTCGCCAGCGTCAAGCGCGTCACCGACATCATGAGCGAGATCGCCAACGCCAGCCAGGAGCAGAGCGCCGGCATCGAACAGGTCAACATGTCGATCATCGAGATGGACAGCATGACGCAGCAGAACGCGGCACTGGTCGAGCAAGCCGCCGCCGCCGCGCAAAGCTTGCAGGACCAGGCCAGCGAACTGGCCAACGTGGTCAGCATCTTCAAGCTGGTCGATGGCGAGGAAGCTTACGTGGCGCCGCGCCCGGCGATGGCCAATCCGATCGCGCCAGTCAGGCCGGCCAAGCCAGCCGCGCTGCGCGTGACGGGGCGCCCGGCATTGAAGCAGCCTGCGGCTTCGGCTTCGGCCTCGGCATCAAGCTCGGCCACCGCGAAGGCGAAAAAGGTCACCGCGTCGGCCAGCGCCGACGAATGGGAAGAATTCTGAGCCAGCAGGTATGGGCTTTAACGGTTTGTTATTACGAAGTGAGTGGAAATCGAAAATGAATAAGCGTTCTATCAGTGTTATCGCAGCATTGTTGTTGATCAGTGTGAGCAGCACCGGCTTCGCCGCCGAAGTGCCAGCGTCGTTCGACGCCAAGTCCTGCAAGGCGGAATATCCGAAAGCGTCGTTGATGAATGAAGAGGAAGGTGCCGTGTCCCTGTCGTTCCTGGTCTCGGCCGATGGCAGCGTGGTCGAGTCGAAGATCGACAAGACCAGCGGCTTCAAGACCCTCGACAAGGCCGCCGTCAAGGGCCTGAGCGCATGCAAGTTCAAGCCAGGTACCAAGGACGGCGCGCCGGCGCAGACTTGGACCAAAGTGGATTATGTCTGGAAGCTGTAATCGTTTAACCATGTAATCATAGGGAAAATGGTATGTCTACAAATTCGCGTTATCTGAGGTCCGTTGCAGCCTTGTTGCTGTCCGCTGCGAGCGTCGCTGTGCTTGCCGGCGAAGTGCCGGCAAGCTTCGATCCGAAGAATTGCAAGGCCGACTATCCGAAGGCGTCGCTGATGAACGAGGAACAGGGCACGACGTCAATGTCGTTCCTGGTCTCGCCGGACGGCTCGGTGGTGGAATCGAAGCTTGAAAAAACCAGCGGATTCAAGAACCTGGACAAGGCGGCGATCAAATCGCTGAGCGCTTGCAAGTTCAAGCCAGGCACCAAGGACGGCTCGCCGGCGCAGACCTGGACCAAGGTCGACTACGCCTGGAAGCTCGATTAAACGCTAGACGTACCATGTCCCGGCGGCCCGCGCGCGGCCGGGGCGATTTTCTTGTCGTTCTCCCCACTGTCGCGCCGCCCGGCGCCGACAATGCACGGCCTGCCGATGCGCCGCCGATGTTGTCAATTTCTCCAAGTGTTCAAGAAGCTCATGCCGCCAGCGCATGCGTGAGTGCGCGCGCCCGCTTGCGCCGGTCGCAGCCAGCATGATGAGCAAATAGCTGACGCCGAGTCGCGGGGGCGAGGCGGGTGATACTATTGACTCATCGACACTTCCAGCCGCGGCTGGTTCGTCACCGCTTTCTGAATTTCCCTTGCCAACCAATGACCCTTGCCTATTCACGCCTCAACCACGCGCTGCGCGTGCCGCTCGCAGCCGAAATCCATTCGCGCCCATTCCTGAAGCTGGACGCGCCCGAAACCATCACCCACCTGGCGGTGTACCGCGACAGCGAAGCGGGCCCGCCGAACGGCAACGCGCTGATCCAGCACGTCACCCTGGCCGCCCTGTGCGCGCACTTCGGCGTGGCCGCGCCGGTGGAAGGGGCCAACTACTTCTATCACGATTTCGGCCGCTTCCGCCTGAAATGGGAATGCCATACCGAGTTCTCCACCTACACCTTTGCCACGCCGTCGCGCGATGCCGTGGCGCTGTCGGATGCCTTCGCCCACATGCCGCTGGCGCACCTGCCGCAACAATGGCTGGCCAGCCTCGAAGGGCGCCTGATGGTGGCCGCCCACGTGGTGCTTGAGCGCGGCGAGGGCAGTGCCGACGAGTTGCAGCGCGCCTTCGAAAGCAGCACGCTGGTCGGCGCCAGCGTCATGCAGGGCGCGCAGCTGTGGACCGATTTCACCATCCAGTCGGACGGCTTCAGCCGCTTCGTCATCCGCGACGTCGGCATGCGCGCGCAGCAGGCCGGGCGCCTGGTGCAGCGAGTGCTGGAAATCGAAACGTACCGCATGATGGCGCTGCTCGGCCTGCCGTCGGCGCAGCAGGCCGGCGGCGTGCTCAACGCCATCGAGGCCGAACTGGCGGCGCTGGCCGGCGCCATGGTGGCCACCGATGCGGCGCCGTCGGGCGCGCACGAGGGCGCCGTCTCCGACCAGGCCCTGCTCGACCAGATCACGCGCCTGGCGGCACGGCTGGAAAAACTCTCGCTCGACAACAGCTACCGGTTTTCGGCATCGAAAGCGTATTTCGGGCTGGTCAGGGCGCGCATCGAGGAATTGCGCGAGGTGCGCATCGAAGGCGTGCCGACGGTCGAAGAGTTCATGGACCGGCGCCTGGCGCCGGCGATGAATACCTGCGACGCCACCGCCGCCCGCCAGGATGCGCTGGGCCGGCGCATCGCCAATACCAACGACTTGCTGCGCACCCGCGTCGGCATCGTGCAGGAGATGCAGAACCGGCAGATCCTGCAATCGATGAACGCGCGCGCGGCGCAACAACTGCGCCTGCAGCAAGCGGTCGAAGGCTTGTCGGTGGCGGCGATTTCGTATTACGTGATCGGGCTGGTCAGCTATCTGGGCAAAGGCGCCAAGGTGCTCGGCATGATCGGCAACCCGGACGTGGTGGTCGGCGCGCTGGTGCCATTCGTGGCCGCCGGCGTGTGGCTCGGATTGCGGCACATGCACAGGCGCATGCACGGGTAAGCCGGTACGCCGCGCGTGCGATCGGTCAGGGCGTGGCGCGCTGCGCGACGATGTGGCCGAACACGCCGCTGCCGGTGTACTGGCCCAGCATCTTGCCGGTGGCGTCGATGGTGCCGGTGAAGCCGAACTGGCCGATGGTGCCCTGCAGCGGCAGTGGACTGGCGCTGCTGGTGCCGAGCGTGCCGGTGATGATCAGCAGCGTGTCATACACGCTCGACTTGCCAGTGCCGCTGATGACGCCAGTGTTGGACACGGTGAAGGTAAACGCGCCGCTGTCGCTGCCGTCGTAGGAACCGTTGTAGTTGCCCGCGTAGATGCTCGGCAGCGCATCGGCGATCGCCTTGATGGTGCTGGTGATCGTGCCCTGGAACGTCGCCAGGGTGGTGTTCTGGTCAATCAAGGTCAGCATGGCGCGCGCCAGCGCCGCGGCGGTGTTGCCGCGATAAGTCGAGCTCGGCACCGTCGTGGTGAAGCTGTTGGCAATGGTGATCTTGTTGCTGACCACGTGCGCGTCGGCCTGGCCTTGTGTCGTCGTGTTGAGCAGGGCGCCCGCCATGATCGCCAGCGACGCGTTGGCGCGATTGAGGCCCTGGTGGTCAATGGCGTCGATCCAGTAGTTGAGGCCGGCCACGTCCGGCGCACGGTTGAGCACGTTGGTGTAGATCGCGGTGACGAAGGCGCGCGTGTCACCGGCATAGAGGGCCTTCGACTCATCGCTGACGGCGAAGGAATCGACCAGCGCGCGGATCGCCGGATTGGCGTTGTAGGCGCCGGTCAGTTTCTGGATGTCGTTCGGCGCGCCGGCGGCGGCCAGCTGGGCCTCGAAGCTGGCCAGCCCGCCGGCGTCGGCCGGGCGGCCGAAATACGCCACGTAGATTTGCTGCACAGGTTGCAGGTAGTCGGCAGCGACCGCCGTCGTGCCGGCGCTGAGCAAGCGGTCGGGCTGCGACGCCGTGCCGGCCGTGTCGCCCGCGCCGCAGCCGCTGAGCGCCAGCGCGACAAGCAGGGTGGCGCAGCGCGCGCGCAAATGTGTGTGGGGAAACAGGGGCATAGTGTGATCCGTCCGATTCGGCAAGTAACCGATCTTACGACTGAAATAGGGATTGTCAATAAATATTTCTTATCTATTAACTTTAAAGACTGAAGCGGGCGTGCGGCCGGGCGATCCTCGTGAGATCGCCCGCAAGGTAGCGCGCTCGCCGCAGCTTAGCTGCCGCAAGCGTCGCACCAGCGTGTCAGCACCTGAAATTGCTGTCCAGGTTACGCGAGGCACTGTAGATCCCGCGTTGCTCGTTGGCCTTGATCGCGCCCGGCGCCGCCGCTTTCATAGCGCGCTGAACCTTGCTGTCACCAGCGGTTGGCTCGAACGGTACACTTTTCGTACCGGGATTGATCCATTTTAGAAAGCGCGTGATGGCCAAAATATTCCCCTTGGGTGGCAGTGGTAAGTGAGGAGGGCGGCAGGTCGGATGCGCGTGAACTATTCGGACACCAACTTGCCTATGTGAAACTTTAACGATAATTGTTCAGGCGATCTGTGCGACAGCGAACTCAGCGACAAATAAACGCGCGGGGCGCGTCAAAGTGTCGCAGATCGATTGGGAAGAACATCCCGTCCTCGTCCGGTATGCAGGCCGAGATCCTGGTGGAGGCGAGCAGTATTGGCAGCGCTGCAACACCCGCGATCAAGCCCATCACTGAGGAATTTGCCATGGTACGCATGTCTAATCCACCACACCCAGGTCTGACACTGCGTGACGACGTCTTGCCGGCGCTGGGGCTGTCCGTGACGGAGGCCGCGCAACAACTCGACGTGAACCGCGTAACGCTTTCCCGTGTACTCAATGGTCGCGCCGCCATCTCGCCTGAAATGGCTTTGCGTATCGAGGCATGGTTAGGCGTAGCGCGTGGCGGGGAAGCGCGCATATGGCTTGCAGAACAAAGCGCATATGACGTTTGGCAAGCGCAACAGCGATTCAAGATCGCGCCGATGCAGGTTCAGCCGGCGCCAGAATTGCTGGTAGAAACCGCAGCCTGAGCGTAAAGCGAATACAGCGGCAAGGTGCGCAAAACTCAATCCAGCCAAGTCAAAAAATAAAAGGGCTACAGCGCGTAAGCGTGTAACCCTTTGATTTTTCTGCGTATTCTTTGGGGTGGCTGATGGGGCTCGAACCCACGACAACAGGAATCAC
>JARXKM010000258.1 GCA_030272785.1 Pseudomonadota bacterium | reverse complement strand
TGTACGCCACCGCCGTCCTGTCGGGCAACCGCAACTTCGACGGCCGCATCCACCCCTACGCCAAGCAGGCCTTCCTGGCCTCGCCGCCGCTGGTGGTGGCCTACGCGATCGCCGGCACGATCCGCTTCGACATCGAAAAAGACGTGCTCGGATTCGACCACCAGGGCCAGCCGGTCAGGCTGGCCGACATCTGGCCGCTCGACGAGGAAATCGACGCCATCGTCGCCGCCAGCGTCAAGCCGGAGCAGTTCCGCAAGGTCTACACGCCGATGTTCGCGGTGCAGGCCGACAAGGGCGAGAAGGTCAGCCCGCTGTACGACTGGCGCCCGACGACCACCTACATCCGCCGTCCGCCGTACTGGGAAGGCGCGCTGGCCGGCGTGCGCTCGCTGACCGGCATGCGGCCGCTGGCTATCCTGGGCGACAACATCACCACCGACCACCTGTCGCCGTCGAACGCCATCATGCTCGACAGCGCGGCCGGCGCCTACCTGGCCAAGATGGGCCTGCCGGAGGAGGACTTCAATTCCTACGCCACCCACCGCGGCGACCACCTCACCGCGCAGCGCGCCACCTTCGCCAACCCGACCCTGAAAAACGAGATGGTGCGCGAAGACGGCAAGGTCAAGGCCGGCTCGCTGGCGCGCATCGAACCGGAAGGCAGGATCGAGCGCATGTGGGAGGCGATCGAGGTCTACATGGAGCGCAAGCAGCCGCTGATCATCATCGCCGGCGCCGATTACGGCCAGGGCTCCTCGCGCGACTGGGCCGCCAAGGGCGTGCGACTGGCCGGCGTCGAAGCCATCGTCGCCGAAGGCTTCGAGCGCATCCACCGCACCAACCTGGTCGGCATGGGCGTGCTGCCGCTCGAGTTCCTCGTCGGCGTCAACCGCATCACGCTCGGCCTCGACGGCACCGAGACGTTCGACGTTATCGGCGAGCGCACCCCGCGCTCGATCCTGACCCTGGTCATCAACCGCCACAACGGCGACCGCGAGGAAGTGCCGGTCACCTGCCGCCTCGACACCGCCGAGGAAGTGTCGATCTACGAAGCCGGCGGCGTGCTGCAGCGCTTCGCCCAGGACTTCCTCGAGTCGTCGAAGGCCGCCTGACCGGCATCCTGCCCACGCACCGCCATCGTTCCCGCGCGCGCGGGAACGACGGCACTATCACATCAAGGAGGCACTTTCATGGCCCACGCAGCGCAAATCAAGATCCCCGCCACCTATATGCGCGGCGGCACCAGCAAGGGCGTGTTCTTCCGCCTGCAGGACCTGCCGGCCGGCGCGCAGCTGCCCGGCGCCGCGCGCGACGCCTTGCTGCTGCGCGTGATCGGCAGCCCCGACCCGTACGGCAAGCAGATCGACGGCATGGGCGGCGCCACCTCGAGCACCAGCAAATCGGTGATCCTGGCCGCCAGCACCAGGGCCGATCATGACGTCGACTATCTGTTCGGCCAGGTCGCGATCGACGCCGCCTTCGTCGACTGGAGCGGCAACTGCGGCAACCTGTCGGCCGCCGTTGGCGCATTCGCCATCAGCGCCGGCCTGGTCGCGCCGGACCGCATCCCGCACGACGGTACCGCCACCGTGCGCATCTGGCAGGCCAATATCGGCAAGACCATCATCGCGCGCGTGCCGATGGCCGATGGCGCGGTGCAGGAGACGGGCGACTTCGAACTCGATGGCGTCACCTTTCCGGCCGCCGAAGTGCAGCTCGAATTCCTCGACCCCGCCGCCGAGGAGGACGGCGCCGGCGGCGCCATGTTCCCGACCGGGAACCTGGTCGACGAGCTCGAAGTGCCCGGCGTGGGCACCTTCCCGGCCACCATGATCAACGCCGGCATTCCGACCATTTTCGTCAACGCCGAAGACATCGGCTACACCGGCACCGAGCTGCAGGACGCCATCAACAGCGATCCGGACGCGCTGGCCCGCTTCGAGGCGATCCGCGCCCACGGCGCGCTGCGCATGGGCCTCATCGCCCACATCGACGACGCCGCCAAACGCCAGCATACGCCGAAGGTCGCCTTCGTCGCCAAACCGGCCGCCTACGTCGCCTCGAGCGGCAAGGCGGTCGGCGCCGGCGACGTCGACCTGCTGGTGCGCGCCATGTCGATGGGTAAGCTTCACCACGCCATGATGGGCACCGCGGCCGTCGCCATCGGCACCGCGGCCGCCATTCCGGGCACCCTGGTCAGCCTGGCCGCCGGCGGCGGCGCGCGCGACACGGTGCGCTTCGGCCACCCGTCGGGCACCTTGCGGGTCGGCGCCCAGGCCGCCGAAGTGGACGGCCAGTGGAAGGTCGGCAAGGCCATCATGAGCCGCAGCGCGCGCGTGCTGATGGAAGGGTGGGTGCGCATACCCGGCGACGCGTTTTAAAGAGTGAACCTTTCAGACCGTTTTGCTGTCTGACTTCCATGAAGTCAGACTCTCTCTCGAGCTGGGACCAGGAACTGGTCGATATCGTCGACTACGTGCTGGACTACGCGCTCACTTCCGAACTCGCGTTCGAGACCGCGCGCCACTGCCTGATCGACACGCTCGGCTGCGGCCTCGAGGCGCTTTCCTATCCGGCCTGCACGAAGCTGCTCGGCCCCATCGTGCCGGGCACGGTCGTGCCGCACGGCGCCAGGGTGCCCGGCACCGCGTTCGAGCTCGACCCGGTGCAGGCGGCTTTCAACATCGGCACCATGATCCGCTGGCTCGACTTCAACGACACCTGGCTGGCGGCGGAATGGGGCCATCCGTCGGACAACCTGGGCGCCATCCTCGCCACCGCCGACTGGCTCGCGCGCGGCGCCGTCGCCGCCGGCAGGGCGCCGCTGCGGATGCGCGAGGTGCTCGCCGCGATGATCAAGGCGCACGAAATCCAGGGCTGCATCGCGCTCGACAACGCCTTCAACGAGGTCGGGCTCGACCATGTCGTGCTGGTCAAGGTCGCGTCCACCGCGGTCGTCGCGCAGATGATGGGCCTGTCGCGTGCGCAGATCCTCAACGCGCTGTCGCTGGCCTGGGTCGACGGCCAGGCCCTGCGCACCTATCGCCAGGCGCCCAACACCGGCTCGCGCAAGTCCTGGGCCGCCGGCGACGCCACCGCGCGCGCGGTGCGCCTGGCGCTGATGGCCGGCGCCGGCGAAATGGGCTACCCGTCGGCGCTCAGCGCGCCTACCTGGGGCTTCTACGACGTCTGCTTCAAGGGCCGGCGCTTCCGCTTCCAGCGGCCGTACGGCAGCTACGTGATGGAAAACGTGCTGTTCAAGATCGCCTTCCCGGCCGAATTCCACGCCCAGACGGCGGTGGAGGCGGCGCTGGCGGTGCGCGCGGCGATGGCCACGGCGGGCAAGAGCGCCGCCGACATCGCCGCCATCACCATCCGCACGCACGCCGCCTGCATCCGCATCATCGACAAGCAGGGCCCGCTGGCCAATCCGGCCGACCGCGACCACTGCATTCAGTACATGGTCGCCGTGGCGCTGATTTACGGCCGGCTGACGGCGGCCGACTACGAGGACGACGTTGCCGCCGATCCGCGCATCGACGCCTTGCGCGCCAAAATCGCCTGCGTCGAGGAGCCGCGCTTCACTGCCGCCTACCACGATCCGGCGCGCCGCGCGATCGCCAACGGCCTGTTGGTGCGTTTCACCGACGCCAGCAGCCTCGACGACGTCGTCGAATATCCGCTCGGCCATGCGCGCCGGCGCGCCGAAGCGCTGCCGCTGCTGGTGGCCAAGTTCAGAACCAACCTGGCACGCCGCTTTCCCGCCCGGCAGCAGGACGCGATTGCCGCCGTCTCGCTCGAGCGCGGCGTGCTCGAAGCGATGCCGGTCAACCAGTATGTCGACCTCTATCTGATCTGAAGCGCAAGATTGTTCACCTACTGCGCCCGTCGCGCGCACGCGCGCGCAACGCGAGCACAGTTTGTTTCTCTCGATTGCGCAATTTGCGGGCGTTGTGGTTTATGATCGCTCGAACAGCGGCCCGGCTCAGAGGCTGCGTGCTTTTTTCGCAAATGCGGGGACATGGATCGACTACTCACCAAGCAGCCAGCCATCGCGGCGGCATTGCACCTGATCGGTGCGCCCGCCTGCGCCTGCGACGGCGCGGGCATCATCGTCGCGGCCAATGCGGACCTGACCGCGTTGCTCGGCGCCGCCATCGAGGGGCGCGCGCTGACGGACTTTTTCGGCGCCGCCAGCGCCGCCGCGGGCGCTGCGCTGCTGCGCGCGGCCGTCGCCAGCGCGCAGGGCTGGGATGGCGTCTTGCTGGCCGGCGGCGAAGAGATCGCCGTCCAGCTGCGCACCAAGCCGATTGTGCTCGACGGCGGCGAAGCCGGCTGCACGGTGATACTGGCCGACCTGCGCCGCTTCGAGCGGCACCAGTCGGAACTGCGCCAGACGCTGCTCGAACAGAAGGCCATCCTCGACAACGCGTCGGTGGGCATCCTGTTCAGCAGGGGCGGCATCATGATGTCATGCAATCCGCGCTTCGCCGACATGTTCGGCTACACCAGCGAAGCGATGACGGGGCGCCCGGCGCTCGCCGTGTTCCCCTCGGCCGAGGCGTATCGTGCCTTCGGCGCCGAAGCCGGTCCGCTGCTGGGCAATGGCCTGCCATTCGAAAAATCCGAATCGCAGTTCCTGCGCCGCGACGGCTCGCTGTTCTGGTGCCGGGTGCGCGCGCAGGCGGTCGACACCGAGCGCAGCGAGGCGGGCACCATCTGGATCCTCGAGGACGTCACCGAGTCGCGCCAGATGCTGGTCGAAGTACAGGCCATCATGACGAACGCCTCGATCAGCATCCTGTTTACCAAGAACCGCGTCATCACGCGCTACAACCGCGGCTTCGCCGACATGTTCGGCTATACCGGCGACGAGGGGCTGGGGCTGCCCGGCAGCGCGCTGTACCCGAGCGACGCGGTCTACCAGCGCGTCGGCGCGGCCGCGTTTCCGCTGCTGTCGGTGGGCCGGCCGTTCCAGACCGAAGTGGAGATGGCGCGCAAGGACGGCAGCGTGATGTGGGCGCAGCTGATCGCCTACGTGGTCAATCCGGACGACCCGGCGCAGGGCACGATCTGGATCATCGAGGACCGCACTGAACACAAGCGCGCCGACGAATCGCTGCGCAATGCGCTGCTTGAAAATCAGGCCATTCTCGACAGCGCGGTGCTCGGCATCTCGGTCGTCGAGCAGGGCTTCAACCTGCGCTGCAACACCAAGATGGAAGAACTGTTCGGCTACGGCCCGGGCGAGATGAACGGCCTGTCGGTGCGCGAGCTGTATCCCGACAAGTCCAGCTGGGACCTGGCGCGCGCCAACACGTCGCGCGACTTCCATGCCGGCCACGTCAGCATGGACGAATACCACCTGGTGCGCAAAGACGGCAGCCGATTCTGGGCGCGCCTGTCCGGGCGGCCGTTCGACCTGTCGCAGCACACCGGACGCTCGGTGTGGCTGGTCGATGACGTCACGGCGCGCCGCGAGGCGGCCGAAGCGGTGCGGCGCGCGCGCGACGAACTCGAAGTGCGGGTGCTCGAGCGCACCGCCGAACTGGCCGGCGCCAATGCGCTGTTGCAAGGCGAGATCGTCGAGCGGCGCCAGGCCGAGGCGCGGGTGCACCACATGGCCTACCACGACAGCCTGACCGGCCTGCCGAACCGCGCCTTGCTGTCGGACCGGCTCGACCGCGCGATGCTCGCCGCCCAGCGCTCCGAGCGCCGGCTGGCGGTGATGTTCATCGACCTGGACCGCTTCAAGACCATCAACGATTCGCTCGGCCACCAGACCGGCGACCATTTGCTCAAGGCGGTGGCGAGCCGGCTGTGCCGCGCGGTGCGCGCCAGCGACACCGTGGCGCGGCTGGGCGGCGACGAATTCGTCGTGCTGGTGCCGGGCATCCGCGATCCGCTCGAATGCGACCGTGTGGCCGAGAAGATCATCGAAGCGCTGGCCGCGCCGTTTCCGTTCGAGGGGCGCATGCTGCACATCACGCCGTCGATCGGCATCTGCCTGTATCCGGACGACGGCGCCGACGTCGACACCTTGATGCGGCACGCCGACGCGGCCATGTACCACGCCAAGGCCAGCGGGCGCAACAATTACCAGTTCTTCACCCAGCGGATGAACCAGGCGGCAGCGCAGCACTTCGAGCTCGAAAGCAGCCTGCGCGGCGCGCTGGCGAAGGAAGAATTCGAACTGTTCTACCAGCCGATCATCGACATCGGCACGCGCCGGGTGCACACGCTCGAAGTGCTGCTGCGCTGGCGGCGGCCCGGGCACGGGCTGATCCTGCCGGACCATTTCATCCCGATCATCGAAGAGAACGGGCTGATCGTGCCGGTGGGCGAATGGGTGATGCGGCGCGCCTGCGAGCAGAGCGTCGCGTGGCAGCGGATGGGATTGACGCCGGTGCCGCTGGCGGTGAACCTGTCGCCGCGCCAGTTCATGCACCGCGGGCTGGTGGACGCGATCCGGCGCATTCTCGACGAGACCGGGATCGACCCGTCGCTGATCGAATTCGAAATCACCGAGACGGCGCTGATGCAGCACGGCGAGCAGACGCTCGAGATTCTCGGCCAGATCAACCGGATGGGGATACGGCTGTCGATCGACGATTTCGGCACGGGCTATTCGAGCCTGGCCTACCTGAAACGGTTTCCGGTCAAGAAGCTCAAGATCGACCGCGCGTTCATCAAGGATCTCGAAAACAGTGCGGAAGACCGCGCCATCGTGGCCGCCATCATCGCGCTGTCGAACAGCCTGCAGCTATCGGTGGTGGCCGAAGGGGTCGAGACCGAAGGCCAGTTCGACCTGCTGCTGCGGCACGGCTGTCAATTCGCCCAAGGCTACCTGTTCTCGCAGCCGGCCGACTGCGCCGAAGCCGAAGCGCTGCTGCGCACCTGAACGC
>JARXKM010000022.1:31695-33257 GCA_030272785.1 Pseudomonadota bacterium | reverse complement strand
TCGACCACCTTGTCGGCGGTCGGCAGGATGGCGAACACGCCGATCGAGCCGGTGATGGTGGACGCATCGGCGATCACCTCGTCGGCCGCCATCGAGATCCAGTAGCCGCCCGACGCGGCGACGTTGCCCATCGAGACGATCACCGGCTTGCCGGCGGCGCGCGTCAGTTCCAGCTCGCGCCGGATCAGCTCCGAGCCGAACGCGCTGCCGCCGGGCGAATCGACGCGCAGCACGATCGCCTTGATCTGGTCGTCCTCGCGCGCGCGGCGGATCAGGTTCGAGGTCGACTGGCCGCCGATGGCGCCGGGACCGGCCATGCCGTCGGTGATGTCGCCCGACGCCACCACCACCCCGACCGCGTCGCCCAGGAACTTCGGCCGGTGGCGGCCGAGATAGTCGTCGAAGCTGACCTGGCGGAAGCTCTTGCCTTCCATGTCGCTGGTGCCGCGCGCGATCATCATGGCGCGCAGCTGGTCGCGCGTTTTCAGCCCGTCGACCAGCTTGGCCGACAGCGCCAGTTTGGCGGTGTCGCCGCCGGCCGCGTCCATCCGCGCCGGCAGGTCGTCGATCATCGCCATCACGGCGCCGGCCGGCAGCTTGCGGTTCTTCTCGACCGCCGCGGTGTAGGTGTTCCACAGCGCGTTGTAGAGGAAGGACTCGGCCTCGGTGGAGGCATCGGACGGGCCGTTGCCGATGTACGGCTCGGCAAAGCTCTTGTAGGTGCCGACCTTCATCAGGTTGACCGTCACGCCGATCTTGTCGAGCGCGTCGCGGTAGTAGTTGCGGTGGCGCCCGAAGCCCTTGATGTTGACCATGCCCATCGGGTGCAGGTAGATTTCGGTGGCGTGCGAGGCCAGCAGGTACTGGCGCTGGTCGTAGCTGGCGCCCCAGGCGATGACGGGCTTGCCGGCCGCCCTGACCCGGTCGAGCGCCTGGCCCACTTCGTTGAGCATGGCCATGCCGGCGCCGTCCATGTCCTCGAGCAGCAGCACCACGCTGGCGATGTTGCTGTCAAGGGCGGCGGCGTCGAGTGCGGTGAGCACGTCGCGCAGCTGCACCGAGCGCTTGACGTCGCCGCCGCCGACGTTGGCCATCAGGGCGTCGCGCACGCTGCCGCTGCTCTGCTCGACGAGCGCGCCCTTCAGGTTCAGCACCAGCGCCGTCTTGGCGCCGAGCGGCTTGACGCCGCCGCCGAACCACGCCCACAGCACGATGATCAGCAACAGCAGAAACAGCAGGTTGAACAGGGTGCGGCGGGTGGCGTCGAGCGCACGCCAGAACATGCCGAAGCCGCGGCGCAGGGAAGACAGGGGGTGGAAGGACATCGGCACTCCGGCGGAAAATAGTTTAGGGGGAACCCATGCGCACACTGTAAGCGAAAAACGCCGTACGGTGGTCGATTCGGTGGTCGATTCGGTGGACGACTCGGTGGACGACTCGGTGGACGACTCAGTGGCCGACCCGTGGGCCGCCCCGTCAAGCGGGCAGCACCAGCGCGTCGACCTTTGCCGGCCGCGAAATGGCCCACAAGCCGGCAAACACCAATATGCCATTGACCATCA
>JARXKM010000022.1:0-31595 GCA_030272785.1 Pseudomonadota bacterium | reverse complement strand
GCCGGCCGCGAAATGGCCCACAAGCCGGCAAACACCAATATGCCATTGACCATCAACAGTTCAAGCCCGAAGCGGTAACTTCCAAACAGCTGCGCCTGATACAGCTCAAGCAGCGCGCAGATCAGCGGCGCGCCGACCGTGATCAAGGGCACGCGCCGGTCGTTCAGGCTGCGCCGCGTCAGGATGCCGAAGGCGAACAGGCCGAGCAAGGGGCCGTAGGTGTAGCTGGCCAGTTTCAGGATCACGCCGATCATGCTGGCGTTGTCGACCCATTTGAAGACCAGCACCAGCGCCAGGAACAGCGCGGCGAAACCGAGATGGACGCGGTGGCGCCAGCGCACCTTGGCCGCCTCCGACAGGTCGGTGCGGCGCCCGATGCCGAGGATGTCGATGCAGAAGGTCGACGTCAGCGCCGTGATGGCGCCGTCGGCGCTGGGGAACAGCGCCGACACCAGTGCGATCAGGAAGATGATCTGCACCGCCGGCGGCAGGTGGCCGGTGACGATCGCCGGGAACAGCTTGTCGCCGGTGGCGGTCACGCCGACCACCGGCGCGTACAGCGACAGCAGGCCGCCGAGGAACAGGAACAGCGACAGCACCACCACCAGGATCACGGTCAGGCTGAGCAAGTTCTTCTGCGAATCGGCCAAGGTCTTCACCGAGATCGTCTTCTGCATCATCTCCTGGTCCATGCCGGTCATGGTGAGCACGATGAAGGCGCCGGCGACGATCTGCTTGAGGTAGAAGTTGGGGCTGTCAACGGCGCTGGTGAAGATGCGCGACAGGCCGCGCGCGTGCATCTGCGCCAGGCTTTCCGGTACCGACAGGTGCAGCTGGCCGAGCAGGAACACCACGCAGGCGACCAGGCCGATCAGCATGCAGGAAGTCTGCAAGGTGTCGGTCCAGACGATGGTCTTGACGCCGCCCCGGTAGGTATAGACCAGGATCATCGCCAGGATCACCAGGGTGGTGAGCCAGAACGGGATCGCCAGGCTGTCGAGGATGATCACCTGCAAGATGTTGACCACCAGATACAGGCGGGCGGTGGCGCCGAGCAGGCGCGACAGGATGAAGAACGACGCCCCGCTCTGGTAGGCACGGCGGCCCAGGCGCACGTCGAGGTAATGGTAGATCGAGGTCAGCTTGAGGCGGTAGTACAGCGGCAGCAGGATGTAGGCGACGGCGATGTAGCCGAACACGTAGCCGATCAGGATCTGGCCGTAGCCGAAGCCGTCGTGTCCGACCGCGCCGGGCACGCTGATGAAGGTGGCGCCGGACAGGGTGGTGCCGACCATGCCGAAGGCGACCAGCATCCAGTTGCTGCTCTTGTTGCCGATGAAGAAGCTGTCGTTGGTGGCGTTGCGCGAGGTGGCCCAGGCGACGCCGAGCAGCAGTGCGAAATAGGCGATCAGGATGCAGAACAGGAGAGCCGGCGACATAGGGGTCCAGTGCGAGGGAAGATTGGTCGGCTGCAATATACACCAAACCCCCGATGGCGATGCCGGCTGCGAACCGCAGTCAGATTTCTTCGCCGCGCACGCGCTCGAACGGCCCGATGCAGGTCTCGAGCGACTCGGTGGCGCACATCAGGAAAATCTGGCCGGAAGGATGAAAGCGCACGAAATTGGTCGCCTGCGTGCCGACCTTCATCACTTCGCCGGAACAATCCTGCTTGCCGTTGTCCTTGACGATCTTGTCCTCGAGCTTGTAGAAGCCCTTCTCGCTCGGCCTGGCGGGGATCGCGAACTCGCTCTCGGACACCTCGTGCGCGCTGGTGACCAGGCTGGTGCCGTCGCCACGGAAGCGGTAGGTTTCCGCGCAGCGCCCGTCCACGCTCAGCTTCCAGATGCCGATGATGGGATGATGGGCGGCCGGCGGAGCGGCGCCGGCCACGCGGGGGAACAGTGCAAGCACTACCAGCAACCCGGCAAGCAAACGCATGGCGCTCTCCTTCGCATCAGATTCGACGTGGCCGGACCCGGCTCAGGAGCCGCGTCCATACCAGCAGTGTGCACTGATTTTGGACGCGCGTCGCGACGCTGTCGCGCGGCAAGCTTCAGGCGGCGTTCAGCTGTTGTCGGCAGCCGCCTTCGGCTTGGCCGGGCGACGGCTGCGCGCGGCCGGCTTGCGCGCAGCCTGGCGTTCCGGCGCCGCTTCGGCCGGCTCGTCGTCCGCCTGCGGCGGCAGCGCCACTGCGTCGGCGACCGGCTCGGCGAGCGCCGCGTCCTGCTTGGCGGCGCCCTTGCGGCCGCCGCGCGGGCTGCGCCGCTTGGCGTCGGCCGGCGGCGGCGGGAACGGCGACTCGTCGTTCCATTCGGGCGCTTCGGCGGCCGGCGCCGGCTCGTCCGGGGTCAGCTCGGCCGGCAGTTCCGGCTCCGGCTCCGGCTCCGGCTGGGCGGCCACCGCCGCGCGGAAGTCGGTGCGTCCGCCACGGCCGCGGCGGCGCGGTTCCGGCTGGGCGACCGGTTCGTCGATCAGTTCGGGCGCCAGTTCCGGTTCCTGCTCCGGTTCCTGCTCCGGTTCGATGTCAGTGTCGATGGCCGACGCGGCGGCGACCGGCGCGCGGAAATCGCTGCGTCCGCCACGGCCGCGGCGACGCGGCTCCGGCGGCGCGTCCGGCTCCTCGACCGGCTGCGCCGCGGCCGCCTCTTCCTGCTCGTTGGTGATGGCGGCAGCGGCGTTGGCCATCTGCTCGACCTGCGCGCTCAGCGACGAAGGCACGCGGTCGCTGCGGTACACGTACGCGCCGGATTTCTCATCGCGGCCGAATTCGAGCATGCCGCGCGCCTGCGCCTCTTCGAGCAGGTTGCCGAAGGTACGGAAGCCAAAATAGGTCTCGTTGAAATCGGGACGGCGGCGCTTCAGCGTGTCCTTGAGCAGCGAGGCCCAGATCTTGCCGCTGTCGCCGCGTTCGGACACCAGAGCGTCGAACATCTCGACGACCATGTCGATTGCTTTCGACTTGCGTTCTTCCAGCTCTTCCTTGCGCTTGTTGTTTTCGTCGGGCGCGCGCTTGGGCTGGGCCGACGGTTGCGACTTGCGCTCGTCGCGCTTGGCGGCGGCGCGTTTGACTTCGCGCACCAGGTCGTCGTAGAAGATGAATTCGTCGCAGTTCGCCACCAGCAGGTCCGAGGTCGACTGCTTGACGCCGACGCCGATCACCTGCTTGTTATTTTCGCGCAGCTTCGACACCAGCGGCGAGAAGTCAGAGTCGCCCGAGATGATGACGAAGGTATTGACGTGCGACTTGGTGTAGCACAGGTCGAGGGCATCGACGACCAGGCGGATGTCGGCCGAGTTCTTGCCGGACTGGCGCACGTGCGGGATCTCGATCAGTTCGAAGTTCGCTTCATGCATGGTGGCCTTGAAGCCCTTGTAGCGCTCCCAGTCGCAATACGCCTTCTTGACGACGATGCTGCCCTTGAGCAGGAGCCGTTCGAGGACCGGCTTGATGTCGAATTTTTCGTAGTTCGCGTCGCGCACGCCGAGGGCGACGTTTTCGAAATCGCAGAACACCGCCATGCTGATGTTATCGGGAGTTGAAGCCATAATTTTATTCTCTGAGGAGGTGTGTGACGGACAATCCGCAGATTATACGCAACAAGATTCAAAAAGCGGCTCACGCCCACAAGTTGGGCGTGACCGGGTTGACGTAGCCGGACACGAAGCGGCTAGTCGCACCGCTGGCCGCATCGTAGACATGGCGTTCGAGGCGGCCGATATTGGCGCCGTAGACGTGGATGCTGACCGAGACGGCGTCGGCCAGCGCGTTCGAGACGCGGTGGATGTCGCCGATGCGCGGCGACACCAGATCGATCGCGCCGGCGGCCAGGCGGTGTGCGCCGGTTGCAAGCAAGGGGCCATCGGCCTCGGCATCGACGGCGAACTCCTCGCACAGTTCGGCGCCGCGCAGCACGCCAACCATGCCCCATACTGTGTGATCGTGCAGCGGCGTCGCCTGACCGGGGCCCCACACGAAGCTGAGCACCGAGAAGCGCTCGAGCGGGTCGCAGTGCAGCAGGTATTGCTGGTAGCGGTCGGGCGCAGGCTGCGCGAACTGCGCCGGCAGCCAGTCGTCGTGGGCGACCAGGTCGGCCAACAAGGCGCGGCCGTCGACGAAGATGCGCTCCTCGGCCTGGCCGGCCAGGGCGGTGAAGGAGCGAACGAAATCACGGAGGCGCGCGAGATTGGTCATGGTGCGGCCAATATAGCATGCACGCTACAGGCGATCGATGGTGGCCTGGTCCGGTTCGCCGTCGAAAAACTGGTTGAGGCACTCGTGGAAGATGGCCTCGTCGGGCGCCACTTCGGCGAACAGCGTCATCGACGAATGGAACTTGCGGTCGTCGGGCGGGGCGAAGATGTGCTCGATCGGCTGGTCGTCGATGGCGGCGACGAGCGCGCTGCACTCGCGCAGGCGGGCGCCGAGCAGCCGATGCGCCAGGTACGCGGCGGCCTCGTCGGCCGAAGCGATCGCATATTTCTGCGCCATCGCGCTGTGGCCGAGTCCGGCGATTTGCGGAAACACGAACCACATCCAATGGCTGCTCTTGTGGCCTGCCTTGAGCTCCTTGACGACGCTGGCGTAGACCGGTGCTTGCGCCTCGACGAAGCGCTCGAGGTTGAACTGGGTATCCATGCGGGCCTCCTGGACTGGAATGATAGCGCGCCTGCGTGCTAGAGTGGCGCGCATGAAGCCCGAACATCTGCAACTGCTGCTCACGCGCGACATGCCCTACGGCAAATACAAAGGACGCAAGCTGGCCGAGCTGCCAGGTCACTACCTGGGCTGGTTTGCGCGCGAAGGCTTCCCGCGTGGCGAGCTGGGCGAGTTGCTCGCCCTGATGTACGAGCTCGACCACAACGCCCTGCGCGGGCTGCTCGACCCGTTGCGCCGCTAAAACCCGCTGAGCCCGCTGGGGTCAAGCCCGCTGGGGTCAGGTCTGACAATCGGACATTTTTCTGGGGTCAGGTCTGACAATCGGACATTTTGCTGGGGTCAGGTCTGACAATCGGACATTTTGCCGCCCATACAGGCAGGCTCATGTTCCAAATTCGCCCAGACTATTGCCCGTGAGATTAATTTTCCCCGATGAATTCGCTTGAAATGTCCGATTGTCAGACCTGACCCCGCAAGAATGTCCGAATGTCAGACCTGACCCCAGATTTTTGTCCGATTGTCAGACCTGACCCCGGGGTTTTCGGGGTTTTAGCGGGCGACCGGCAGGCGCTTGCCGTCACGTAGCATCAGCGCGAAGTCGGCGCCGGTGACCGCCGGACTGAACAGGTAGCCTTGCAGCTGGTCGCAGCCCAGGTCGCGCAAAAACGCCATCTGCTCGGCCGTCTCGACGCCTTCGGCAACGATCTCCTGGCGCAGTTGCTGCGCCATCGTCACGATCGCGCGCGCAATCGCGCAGTCGTTCTCTTCGTCGGGCAGCCCGATCACGAAGGAGCGGTCGATTTTGAGCGTGCTGATGGGGAATTTCTTCAGGTACGCCAGGCTCGAGTAGCCCGTGCCGAAGTCGTCCAGCGCCAGCGCCAGCCCCATCGCCACGAGCTCGTTCATGATGGCGATGACGTTGTCGGCACCGCCCACCAGCAGGCTCTCGGTGATCTCGAGCATGATCTGCTCGGGCAGCACGCCATGCCGGTCGAGCACGTCGAGCACGCGCGCCGGCAGGCGCCGGTCGAACTGGCGCGCCGACAGGTTCACCGCCACCGGCGGCATCGCCAACCCGGCATCTTTCCAGGCGCGGATCTGGCGGCACGCTTCTTCCAGCACCCAGCTGCCGATTTCGATGATCAGCCCGGTCTCCTCGGCCAGCGGAATGAAGTCGTTCGGCGAGATCATGCCGCGCTCGGGATGGCGCCAGCGGATCAGCGCTTCGGCGCCGACGATGCGCCCGTTGCGCAGGCTGACCTTGGGCTGGTAGTGCAGCTCGAGCTGGCCGCCGGCCAGCGCGGTGCGCAGCTCCGTCTCGAGCCGCAGGTGGTCCTTGGCGCGCTGGTCCATCTCGGCGCTGTAGAACAAGAAGCCCTCGTCGGCGCCCGGCTGCACCTTGGCCATCGCGATGTCGGCATAGCGCAGCAGCGAGGCGGTGTCGGTGCTGTCCTCGAGATAGACGCCGATGCCGATGTGCGCGCCCACCCGCAGGCTGTGCAGGCCGATCAGCACCGGCTGCGCCAGCGTGGCGAGCAGCTTCTGGGCGACGATGCCGGCATGCTCGCGCTTTTCGATGTGCGGCAGCGCGACGGCGAACTTGCTGCCGTCGATGCGCGCCAGGATGTCGGCGTCGCGCAGCGCGAGCCGGAAGCGGCGTCCGATCTCGCACAGCAGCTCGCTGGCGATGTCGTGACCGAGCGTGTCGCTGACGGCGCCAATGCGGTCCACTTCGATCACCAGCAAGGCGCCGTATTCCCTGGCGCGGCGCGCTTCGCTGAGCATCTGGTCGACCAGGTGGTTGAACAGGCTGCGGTTCGGCAGCCCGGTCAGGCTGTCGTAGTTGGCCATGCGCTGCATGCGCGCTTCGGCGTCCTTGTGCACGCTGATGTCGGAGAACAGCGAAAAGGTGTGGGTGATCGCGCCGTGCGCGTCGCGCACCACGCTGATCGTCACCGACTGCGGAAACAGCTCGCCATTCTTGCGCTTGCCGATGATCTCGCCGCGCCACGGGCCGTGCCCCTGCATCGCGGCGCGCACCTTGGCCGCCAGTTCGGCGTCGTGCACGCCCGAACGCAGCAGGTCGGGCGTGTGGCCGATCGATTCGGCCGAGGTGTAGCCGGTGATGCGGGTGAAGGCGCCGTTGATCGAGACGATGCGCTCGTGCGCGTCGGTGATCAGCACGCCCTGGTCGCTGTCTTCGATGATGCGCGCGTGCAGGTGGACCTTGTCCTGTTCGCTCAGCGGTTCGGCCACCGGCGACAGCCGCACCAGGATGCCGGCCGCTTCGCCGCCGTCGTCGCGGATCATCGACAGCGCCATCGCCACGCGGATCACTGCGCCACTCTTCTTGCGGCGCCGCACTTCGACCAGCGCGCCGCCCTGCTCCATGAACAGTTCGGCCACGCCCGGCTCGTCGCTGTCGTCGGCGTCGAGGAACAGCGCGTGGCGGCCGATCGCTTCGGCATGGCTGTAGCCGAACAGCGCTTCGGCGCCACGGTTCCAGCCGGTCAGGTAGCCGGCCAAGTCGAGCGCGATGACCGGCAGCTGGTCGGCCAGGAAGCCGTCTTCGGCACCGGCGACGGCGGCTGGGCGGGCGCCGGCCGCGGTCAGCGCGGCGTCGAGCGCGGCGAGCGTGCGGGCCAGCGCCTCGCCCTGCTGCGAACGCGCCGCGCGCGCCAGCGCCAGGCAACGGTCCAGTGCCGCTTCAGCCATGCGTCTGGCCCTGCGTCTGGCCCTGCGTCTGGCCCTGCGGCTGGCCCTGCGTACCGCGCATCGTGCCTTGCATCCAGCCGGCCGCGTCGAGCATGGCGGCGTTGAAATCGTCGACCGCGATCTGCAGCTGCGCGAGCTGGCCGGCGACGCTGTCGAGATCGCCCCGCTCGGCCGTCTCGAACAGCCGCAGCAGCGCACCGAGTTCGCCGTCGCGCCGCAGCAGCGCCGCGTGCACCGCTTCGCCCAGCGCCAGCGGCGCCAGCACCTCGGCCAGCGGCATGCCGAACAGGATGCCGAGCAGCGAGAACATGCCGGTCATGAAGCCCTGCTCCTGGCTGTTCTTGTCCATCCCGCCGGCCTTGGCCAGCAGTTCGAGGGCGCGCGCGCGCAGCGCCACGCGCGCCAGCAGCATCGCCGAACGGACGTCGTCCTGGCGCGCCGCGAACAGCATCAGGTTGAGCCAGCGGCGCAGCTGCTGGCGCCCGAGCATCATCAGCGCCTGCGAAAAACTGGTGATGCGCCGGCCGCTGCCCATGCCGAGCGAGTTCACCAGCCGCAGCAGGTTGTACGAGAGGGTCGGGTCGCGCCGCAGCAGCGCTTCGATTTCGTGGGTGTCGGCGTCGGCCGCCACCAGTTGCACCATTTGCAGCGCCTGCCCGCGCGAGGTGGCCTGCGCGCCGGACGCCTTGGGCGGCGCCGCCATGCACCAGTCGCCGTCGACCCAGACCGTGCCGGGCGGCAGCAGTTCCGCGGCCAGGCGGTCGTCGACGCGGCACAGGCTGCCCGCCGGCACCGCTTGCCAACCGGCCGCCGCCAGGCTCGCCTGCAGCAGCGCATCGGCGTGCGGCGCGTAAAAGCAGGCGAAGCCGTCGGCCAGGGCGCGCAGCGCGTCGCCGCCGAGCAAGGGCAACAGGCCGGCCGCGTCGCCGGCGCCGAAATCGATCAGCAGCCCCAGCGGCTTGCCGCTGCGCTCGGCCAGGACACGGAAGAACAGCAGCGGCACGGGGTTCGAAGAAATCATGTCTTACTTGCCAAATCTATACAGTTAATCCTCATGGTACCCTGAAATTGTTGACTTCAGCCAACATTTTGCTGGCCTTGTGCATGTCTTGTCACTCATACAAAACCGGTACCAGCCCCGGCCGCACCCGGCAACGTCGCGCACAAGCGGGCAAACAGGCCGGCGCGCAGCATCCGCTCGCGCCACCAGCGCAGTGCCGCGCCGTCGTCGCCGCTGCGCCAGGCGACGTAGAAAGTTTCGTCGGCGCGCGCTTCCTCGACCCGCTTTTCGACCAGCCGGCCGGCGCCGATGGCGCCGCGCGCGCACGGTTCGGGCAGGAAGCCGAAGCCGAGCCCGGCCAGCTGGAACTGCAGCTTGAGCGCCATCGTCGGCACCGTCAGCGCGTCCTGGCCGAGCAGCAGGCCGACCGTGCGCGCGGCCGTGTTGCGCGCCGAGTCGCCCACCACGATGGCGCGCTGGTCCTGCAGGTCGGCGCGCCCGAGCGGTTCGGCGCGCGATGCCAGCGCGTGGCCGGGCGCCACCGCGAACACGAAGCCGGTCTGGCCGATCGGGCGCGCCACGTAGCCGCCGCCGGCCGGTCCTTCGCCGGCCACGCCAACCAGCAGGTCGACCCGCCGGTCGAGCAGCGCCTCCCACGCGCCCGACAGCGTTTCCTGCACCAGCCGCAAGCGCGTGCGCTGCGCCACCTGGTAGAAGGCGGCGATGTCTTCGTCCAGCGCCAGCGCCGAGAACATCGAGTCGATGCCGATCGCCAGTTCGGTCTCCCAGCCCGAGGCGACCCGCTTGACGCGCTGCTCCAGGTCGAGCGCCGCCTTGAGCAGGTAGCGCCCTTCCTTGAGCAGTTCGCGCCCGGCCGCGGTGAGCACGATGCGCGGGCCGTTGCGCTCGAACACCAGCAGGCCGAGGTCGTCCTCGAGCTTGGCGACGGTGTATGAAATCGTCGATGGCACCTTGTGCAGCTCGTGGGCGGCCTTGGCGAACGAGCCGCGGCGGTCGATCGCGTCGATGATCTGCAGGGCGTCCAGGCTCAGTTTCAGCATTCGAATTTTTCGATCATAGGGTGCGATATTATCCGTTTTTCAAATCGGCGCTGGCCGTCTATACTGGCTTCATGCTCGTTGCGCCGGCGAAGATTGGCGGCGCAGAACACCATCGAAATTATCGCACGTTACGCAGGTTAATCAGCTAAAAAAGGGAGCACTCATGTTACAAGTCCGAAAAAGCGCCGATCGCGGCAATGCCAACCATGGCTGGCTGCAATCGCGCCACACCTTCTCGTTCGGCGATTATCGCGATCCCCAGCACACCGGCTTCGGCCCGCTGCTGGTCATCAATGAAGACCGGGTCGCCGCCGGCCAGGGCTTCGGCACCCACGGCCACCGCGACATGGAGATCATCTCCTACGTGCTGGAAGGCGCGCTGGAGCACAAGGACAGCATCGGCACCGGCTCGGTGCTCCATTACGGCGACGTCCAGCGCATGAGCGCCGGCAGCGGCGTGCGGCACAGCGAGTTCAATGGCTCGAAAGCCGAGCCGGTGCATTTCCTGCAGATCTGGATCGAGCCGAACGTGACCGGCATCGCTCCGAGCTACGAGGAAAAGCACTTCGCGCCGGCGACCAAACAGGGCCAGCTGCGCCTGGTGGCGTCGAGCGACGGCCGCGACGGCTCGGTGCTGATCCACCAGGATGCGGCCATCTACGCCGCCATCCTCGGCGCCGGCGACCGGCTCGCGCACCCGCTGGCGGCGGGCCGCAGCGGCTATGTGCACGTGATCCGCGGGCGTGTCACCGTCAACGGCACTGCGCTCGAGGGCGGCGACGCGCTCAAATTGAGTGGCGAAGCGGGCATCACCCTGGAGCAGGCCGACGCCGCCGAAGTGCTGTTGTTCGACCTGCCGTACTGACCGGAACAGCGGCAAGGGGTCAGCAGCTGGCGCGGCGATCGCGGCAATTGCGTGTCAGACCCGTCACGCAAAAACCGCGGCCTGACCCTCGCGTGCGCGCGAACTGAGGTCGCCGCTTGCGCGCCCACGTGGTCTGTCGGCGTGCTTTATTCTGCCCTTGCACGCGCCGCGTAGGGTCTGATTAGAGGCGGATCTCCAGTCCCCATTCCTACGGGCGGGCGCGATTTCCGCTACACTTGCGGCTACAGCAATAGATCCAGAGACCACCGCCATGCCCGTCACACCGAATGAAGAACTGTTGGATTACGCCACTTCGTGCGCCCTGCCGACGCCGTGGGCCCAGTTCACCCTGCACGCCTTCGTCGAACACGCCACCGGCAAGGAACACCTGGCCATGACCCTGGGCGAGATCGGCGATGGCGCGCCAGTGCTGGCGCGCGTGCATTCGGAGTGCCTGACCGGCGACGTGCTGTTTTCGCAGCGCTGCGACTGCGGCGCCCAGCTCGAAGGCGCGCTGCGCAAGATCGCCGCCGAAGGCCGCGGCATCCTGCTGTACCTGCGCCAGGAAGGGCGCGGCATCGGCCTGGTCAACAAGATGCGCGCCTACCGCCTGCAGGAAGCCGGCGTCGACACGGTCGAGGCGAACCTGCAGCTCGGCTTTCACGCCGACGCCCGCAACTACGAATTGTGCCAGCCAATGCTGGCGCAGTTCGGCATCACCAGCCTGCGCCTGATGACCAACAATCCGCGCAAGATCGAGGCGATGGAAAAACTCGGCGTGCGCGTGGCCGAACGCGTGCCGCTGCTGGTGAACCGGAATGTGTTCAACAACAGCTATCTGAACACCAAGCAGGCCAAGCTGGGCCACCTGATGACGCCGCTGGCCGAAGCGGTCGCCGAGGACGGCGAACTGTAGGCCTCGCCCGCGAGGGGTCGCCCGGCGGCGCCAACTACGTTATGCTGGTGGCAAGATCGTCGTCTTGTCCCTGAAGGATTGCATGAAATTAGTCCATACCGCCGCCCTTCTGTCGTTCCTCAGCGCCGCCGCCTGCGCGGCGCCGCAAGCCGCGCCTGCCCAGCCGCGTTCCCCGCTCGCCGCCGCCACCGAGGCGCTGCCGCCGGCGCTGGCGCCCGGCGCCACCCCGCCGGTGCCGGCGCCGGCCGATGCCGACAACAACGCGGCCCTGCCGCCGCCCTCGTCGGCGGCGCAAAAGCTGTACTCCTCGGCCAAGGCCGACCTGCTGCAGATCCGCATGCTGCTCAAGAACGGCCGCAGCCAGTCGACCGTCGGCTCCGGCTTCATGGTCGGCACCAGCAACCTGGTGCTCACCAATTACCACGTGGTGTCGCAGATGGCGCTCGACCCGGACGTGTATGCCGGCGAATACGTCGACACCGACGGCAAGCGCGGCCCGGTCGAGCTGCTCGCCGTCGACGTGCTGCACGACCTGGCGGTGGTGCGCATCAACCGCAGCGGCACCGGCTTTTTCAACGTGCCCGACAAGCTCGTCAAACTGACCCAGGGCCAGTACCTGTACTCGCTCGGCAATCCGCTCGACCTCGGCTTCGCCATTTCAGAAGGCTCGTACAACGGCGTCGTCACGCGCAGCTTCTACGACCAGTTGATGTTTACCGGCCCGATCAACTCGGGCATGAGCGGCGGGCCGAGCGTGACGGTGGCCGGCGAAGTGGCCGGCGTGAACGTGTCGAAGCGGCGCGACGGTGAACTGGTCAGCTTCCTGGTGCCGGTGCGCTACGCCCAGGAACTGCTCAAGAAAGTGGCCGCCCAGACGGCCGCGCCGAAGGACTTCAATCCGCTGATCGGCCAGCAGTTGCTGGCGCACCAGAAGGCGATGATCGACCGCCTGCTCGATGCGCCGCTGTCGGTGAAGATGATGGGGCCCTACCTGGTGCCGGTGCGCGAGTCCGAGCAGGTGCGCTGCTGGGGGCGCTCGAACGTCAAGGCCGAAGCGTCGTTTACCGCCGACACCATCAGCTGCGCGATGGAGTCGGCCATCTACGTGTCGGACTCGCAGCAGACCGGCCATGTGTCGATGAGCCACCAGTACGTGCGTTCGGCCAGTCTCGACAAGGTGCGCTTCGCGGTCCTCGCCAGCACCCTGTTCAAGGTCGAGAACCTCGGCAGCAGCAAAGACACGCGCCTGACCGGGCCGGCCTGCAGCGAGCAGTTCGTCGCCACCAAAACGCTGCCGCTGCGCGCCGTCACCTGCGTGCGCGCTTACCGCAAGTTCGCCGGCCTGTACAACTTCACCCTGATGAGCGCCACCACCGACGACGCCAAGGCCAGCCTGCAAAGCCGCATCGACGTCTCCGGCGTGTCGTACGAAAACGGCATGCGCACCACGCGCGCCTTCCTTGAAACGCTGGGCCGCGGGAGCAAGCAATGAGCGCCCCTTATTTCGTCGAAACGCTGGCCCGCAACGGCGACGTGCTGCACCGCCACCAGGTCGAATCGCTGCCGATCCGGCTCGGGCGCGGCTACGACAACGACTTCATCGTCGACGACGCCCACTGCGCCGCGCGCCACGCGATCATCGAGTCCGACCAGGAAGGGCGCATGGTGCTGCGCGACCTCGGCAGCCGCAACGGCGTGGTCCACCGCGGCAAGCGCACGGCCAGCCTGGTGATCGACGGCGACACCGTGGTGCGGCTCGGCCACACCACCTTGCGCGTGCGCGCAGCCGATTTTCCAGTGCCGGCCGAACTGCTCGACCGCACCATGCACAGCTGGGAAGGCGCGATGCCCGGCCTGGTCGGCATGTTCCTGATCGGCGTGTTCTCGGTATTTACCGTCTGGCTCAACGACACCCAGTCGTTCCAGCTGATCCGCTACCTGCAGGCGCTGGCCTACGGCGCCGGCGCCAGCCTGGTGTGGGGCGGCGCGTGGGCCTTCGCCAACCGCCTGTTCGGCCGCCATGCGCGGCTCGGGCGCCACCTGTTCATCTTCGGCTGCGGGCTGGCGGCGATCACCTTGTTCAAGCTGGTCGCCAGCGTGCTCGCGTATGCGTTCTCGTTCGAGGCGATCACCCGCTACGGTTCGCACATCGCGATCCTGCTGGTGGCCGGCATGCTGTACTTCCACCTGTCGACCGTCAAGCCGAACAACGGGCGCAGCTTCGCGGTGACCTGCCTGATCCTGGCGCTGCTCGCCTCCGGCCTGAACCTGATCAGCAACGAGCAGCGCAGCGGACGGCTGCGCGATGAACTGTACATGTCGGTGCTGCTGCCGCCGTCGATGCGGGTGGCGCGCAATCACGATGTTGGCGAATTCATGGACAAGGTCGGCGCCATGAAAGCGCGCCTCGACGCCGAGCGCGCCAAGAAGGTCAAGGACGGCGGCAGCGCCGACGACGACGACGATTGATCAGCGTTTGTTCGGGCGCGGCGGATGCAGCGTTTCGCCGCGCGCCAGCATCTGCGCGAACTGCGCGATGCGGCGGGCGCGCGTGTCCGGCCGTTTCGCCGTCTGCAGCCGAAACAGCACCGCGTAGCGATTCTGCGCGCTGACGGTGGCGAAGAATTCGGCAGCGCCCGGATGCGCATCGAAGGCGGCCTGCAAGTCGGGTGGAATGAGCGCGCTGCTGGCCGGGTCGTAGGCCGCATCCCAGCGCCCGTCGGCGCGCGCGCGGGCGATTTCAGCCAGTCCGGCCGGCTGCATCTTGCCCGAGTCGATGCAGGCCAGCGCCTTGGCGCAATTGATCTTCGACCAGATGCTGCGCGCGCCGCGCGGCACCCAGCGCTGCAGCCAATAATGGTCATCGAGGCGCTTGCGCTGGCCGTCGATCCAGCCGAAACACAGCGCCACTTCCAGCGCATCGGCGTGCGACACGCTGTCCTGCGGCGCCCCTTTTTTTGCGTGGCGCAGCCACACGCCGGCAGAACCGGCATGGTGCGCCGCCAGCCAGTGCGCCCACCCCGCCTGGTGATCGAAGTGCAGCGCCGTACTTTCGCCCGCCGATTCGCTTGCCGTCATCATTGCCTCCCGCGCCGCTTGTTTTGACAATCTCTCAAGAATACGCAATCATCGGCACTTCTTCAACTGCCGCCGCCTCCATGCCGCTCAATCGCACCCATCTCACGTTCGGCCTGGCCTGGCTGCTGTTCTGGATGCTGACGGTATCGGTCGGCGTGCAGGACTACTACCGCAACGGCGACGGCAACCAGCTGTGGCAGCCGGTCCTGTGGGAGAGTTCGTCGATGGTGGTGGCGACCGTGCTGGTGCTGGTGCAGCGCCATTTCACGCAGCGCCACCGGCACCTGCTGGCGGCGCCGTGGCGCTGGTTCGCCATCCACGCACTGTGGCTGCCGTTCTACTGGATCCTGTTTACGCCGCTCGCCTTCGGCATTCGCCACGCGGTGTACGCGCTGGCCGGCGAGGTCTATGTCCACCGCGCCTGGCCGGCGCTGTTCCTCTACGAGTCGATCAAGATCAGCGTCTTCATCGGCCTGTTCACGGTGATCCGCTTCGGCATCCTGTCGTATCAGGAGCTGCTCGAGGAGCAGCTGCGCGCCGAGCAGTCGAACGCGCTGCTGCGCCAGGCCCAGTTGCAGCGCCTGACGCAGCAGATGCAGCCGCACTTCCTGTTCAACGCGCTCAACACCATCTCGTCGCTGATGCACAGCGATGTCGACAAGGCCGACGCCACCCTGATGCGGCTGGCCGACGTGCTGCGCGCCACGCTCGACGTGAGCGAACTGCACGAAGCGCCGCTGTCGACCGAACTGCGGCTGGTGCGCGGCTATGCGCACGTGATGCAGGAGCGCTACGGCGAGCGGGTCGCCATCGACTGGCGCATCGACGACGCCGCGCTCGAGTGCATGCTGCCGGTGATGAGCATCCAGCCGCTGCTCGAGAACATCTTCAAGCACACCGTCGAACGGCGCCGCGCGCTGACCCGCATCGCCGTCTCGGTGGTGCGCGAAGGCGGCCGGCTGCGCGTCACGCTGGATGACGACAGCGGCACGCTGAGCGACGACAGCGGCACGCTGCGCGAGGCCGGCACGCCCGGCATCGGCATCAAAAACCTGCGCGAGCGGCTGGCGGTGCTGTACGACGGGCGCGCCAGCCTGTCGCTGGCGCAGCTTGCGCCGGCCGGCGTGCGCGCGCAGATGGAGCTGCCGTGCGCATCCTGATCGTCGACGACGAGCGGCCGGCGCGCGACAAGCTGCGCCGCATGCTGGCGCGGGAGCCGGGCATCGCCGCGATCGACGAGGCGCGCGACGGCATCGACGCCTTGCAGCGCATCGCCGAGTTCCGGCCCGACGCCTGCTTCTTCGACATCCAGATGCCAGAAGTGAGCGGACTCGAACTGGCCGCCTCGCTGCCGGCGCCGGCGCCGTTGGTGGTCTTCGTCACCGCGTTCGACCAGTACGCCATCCGCGCCTTCGACGCCAACGCGATCGACTACCTGCTCAAGCCGTACGACGAGGCCCGCCTGCGCCGCGCGCTGGGGCGCCTGCGCGAGCGGATAGCCGCGCAGCCGGGCGCCGCGGGCGCGCTGCCGCCGTTCGACGACGGCCATCCGCTACGTCAGCTGCTGGTGAGCGAACGCGGCGTCACGCGCGTGGTGCGGGTCGAGCAGATCGGCTGGATCGAGACGGCCGACAACTACGTCGTGCTGCACTGCCCGCTCGAGCAACCGCTGATGCGCCAGACCCTGGCCGGCCTGCTCGACAAGCTGGGCCCGGGTTTCGTGCGCTGCCACCGGCGCGCGGCGGTGCAGCTGAACTGGATCGAACGGGTGGAGGCGCTCGACAAGGGCGACTGCGCACTGGTGCTGCGCGGCGGCGCGCGGGTGCCATGCAGCCGCCAGTACCGCGCCGACGTGATCGGCAAGCTCTAGTACCTCCTCCCCCCCGGGGGTCAGTGCCGGCAATCGTACACGACCTCGGCCGTGCTCCGCATACCCCGGGGGTCAGTGCCGGCATTCAGACACGGGCTCGGCTGTCGGTCCGATATGCGCAGCAATCAATTCAAGGAGCGTCAAACGGCTATCGATGGCGCGCCGGTGTTTGCGAGCAAAGGCTGAGCTCGTGTACGAATGCCGGCACTGACCCCAGCGGTAGACCCCGGCGGTAGTGTTTGCGGGGTAAGGACGAGCACGTGTACGATTGCCGGCACTGACCCCGGGGTAGGGACGAGCTCGTGTACGAATGCCGGCACTGACCCCGGGGGAGGCGGCGCCTGGAGGCCCGGTTCGCCCCGGCGGCGGCCCGGCTCGCCCCTTTTCGCTGGCGCCGTCATGCCGCGCGCGGCTACGCTGGAGTCCGTTCTCCACTTCCGGATCGCTCATCATGCAAGCTGCCACCAACGATCAACGCGCGCGCCTGTTCTTCCTCGACTGGGTGCGCATCGTCGCGTTCTTTGTCCTGATCCTGTACCACGTCGGGATGTATTACGTGACGTGGGGATGGCACGTCAAGAGCGCGTCCGCCAGCGTTACGCTCGAGTCGTACATGATGCTGTCGTCGCCGTGGCGTCTCGGCCTGCTGTTCCTGATTTCGGGCGTGGCGTCGAGTTTCATGCTGGCCAAGTCGGGCGCCTTCACGTTCGTGCGCGCACGCAGCTGGCGGCTGCTGATTCCGCTGGCGTTCGGCATGCTGGTGATCGTGCCGCCGCAACCGTTTTTCGAGGTGATCGAGAAGTATGCCTACCAGGGCAGCTATGGCGACTTCATGCGCCTGTACTTGCATAACTACCGCGGCTTCGTCTCCGGCCCCGGCACGCACTTGATCCTGCCAACGTGGAATCACTTGTGGTTCGTCGCTTATCTGTGGGTGTATAGCTTGCTGCTGGGCGCGCTGGTGCTGGCGTTGGGGGCGCGCTTCGACACTTGCGCGCGCCACGTGGCCGCGGCGCTGACCGGCTGGAAGCTGATGGTGTTGCCGGCCGCGGTGCTGGGCCTGGCGCGCGTGCTGCTGTTGACACCCTTTCCGCCCACTAATGCCTTGTTCGGCGACTGGTACAACCATGCCCTGTATGTGTCGCTGTTCCTGCTCGGCGCCATGCTGGCGCGCCAGCACGCCGTCTGGGAGCGGCTCGATTCCAGCCGCTGGTACGGCCTGGGTATCGCGCTCACTTGCTGGGCCTTGCTGAAGATTTACTTCTCACTGCCGGACGGCCTGGTCGCCGAGCAGAACCTGGTATGGCTGCAGCAGGTGCAGCGCATGGTGTATGGCTTGTGCCAGTGGAGCGCGATGGTCGCCGCGTGCGGCTTCGCGCACCGCCACCTCAATGTCGACAGCGCCAAGCGGCGCTACCTGGCCGAGGCGGTGTTCCCGGTGTATATCGTGCACCAGACGCTGATCGTGTCGATGGCGCATGCGCTCAAGCCGCTGCGCCTCGACCCTGGCATCGAAGGCATCATCCTGGTGGTGCTGACATTGACGTTCAGCTTCACCATCTTCGAACTGGTGCGCCGCTGCGCACCATTGCGTCCGCTGTTCGGCATCGCCCACGGCGGTCTGGCAAAAGGCGAGCGCCAGCCGGCTGCCCCGCGCGCTCAGGCGCCATTGGCCTGACTGCCTTGGCGTCCTTTGCGCCCCCGCCACCCGTGCCGGAATGGCCGCAGGTTCGGATCAGGAATCTTTGCGCGCACCGCTCGACTGGCTGCTCTTGGCGCTCTGCCCGGCCGGCGCAGTCTGCGCGCTGCTGCTGTCGCTGCCGCCCATTTGGCTGCCGCCCTGCGCGCCTTGCATGCTGGCGGCGCCGCCGTTGCCGCGCATGGCCGAAGCGCCGGTCTGGAACGGGTCGCTGAATTTGCGCATCGTTTCCTGCTGGGTGCGGATGCCGCGCTCGGTTTCCTCGGACGCGGCGCGCTGCACTTCATCGGCCAGCGCCTTGGCGGTGCGGGTGGTTTCCTGCACGTGCTGCTCGGTGACGCGGGCCAGTTCGACCTGCGCATCGGCTGCCACGCGCGACACGTGCTGCTGGTAGGCGCGCAGCTTTTCGGCGGCAGGCTGGGCGCGCACGCTGGCGGCGGTGATCGCCTCGGTCGGGCGCGAATGAGTGATCACCTGGTGGCCGGCCAGCGTGGTTTCTTCAAGCAGGGTCTGGGCAAGCTGGATGTTGAGGTCGCACATTTCCTGGAACGAGCGAAACATCGATTTGGAAATGTCGTTGATGAACGACATCTGCGCGTCCATGTGGGTGCGCACTGCGGGGGTGACGGATTGAGCGAATGGATACATGAGTTGGCCTCTAAAATGTGAAATGGGTTGAATGTGCGACGGCACCGCAGTCGGCGGGCTGAACCCGGCAATACTGCGCCGTCGCGGCATCTACGTGGGGAAGGCCGGCCACTCCTCACCTGGATAAGGCGGGACCGCCAGCGTTCAGCACGAGGTACAAGGCTAGGGCATCACGCCATCGCCGGTTTGATCTAGCGCAAACGTCACCGGCATCCGCCTCGGCATGGACCGTGCGCGTCGCACTTTGTTGCTGCGCCGCACCAAAATGGGCCTTTTTTCCTGCCCCGCCGCGCCAGCCGTCCGGTGAGCCCGGGCGCCGACCGATAGATGCGATGGCGCAGAACTTGCGTGCAGCGTTACGGTCGCCACTCGAACCGGGAACGCCCTGTGCTGCTTAAAAACGATGTACTGGAATACACCGTGCCGGCGCCGCGCACCGTGCGCATCCTCTGGATCGATGCCTGCCAGGCGCTGGCCTACACCATCGCGCTGAACGCGAAGTCGGCGCAGCCCGAGATGGTGCTGGTGCGCGCGCTGGTCGACGACGTGCTGGCGCAGCGCGCACGCTTGCTGTTGATCGACCCGTACGCCGCGCGCCCGGCGCCGCCGTCGCTGCCGGAAAAATACCTGCAGGTGCGCGCGCGCGGTTGGGCGGTGGTCAGCGCGCTGGCGCACGCCGAGCCGGCCATTTACCAGCCGCGCCAGCGCGGCAAGATGGTGCAGGAATATGGCGCCCTGCACGGCATCTCGCATCCGACCATCTACCGCTACCTGCGCCGCTACTGGGAGCGCGGCCAGACCCGCGATGCGCTGCTGCCGGACTACGGCAATTCGGGCGCGCGCGGCAAGACGCGCAGCGCCAATGCCGATGTCAAGCGCGGCCGGCCGCGCAAGGCGGGCGAGCATCCGGGCCTGAATGCCGATCCGGCGATCCGCGACACCTTCCGCGCCGCCGTCGCGCGGTACGCGGCCACGCATGCCGAATTCTCGCGCCGCGCCGCCTATCGCCAGATGATCGAAGACTACTTCCGCGACCGCGATGTCGCGCTGCTGCCGACCTTCGGCCAATTCAATTACTGGATCGAAAAAGATCTTCCCGCCGCGCCGCGCTGAGGCCACCGCGGTGCACCGCCGCTCAACATGGTGCGACGCACCATAATTCCCCCGATTTCTGCCGATGCCGCGCGCTTTCGAAGACGCGCGCGGCCATCCTGCGCCGCGCGCAGGCGCCGGCGCGGCCGAAAACAAAGTCTGTTCCGCAGAACAAAGTCGTTCGCCCGCAGTGGCCGCACGCAGCCATCGCCGGCACCCGCCAGCGGCCCGAATGCACTTTGTTTTGCGCACCGCAAAGCCGCCCGCGCAGCGGGCGAAACCACTTTGTTTTTCGCCCGCGCGGGAGGGCGAATTTGTGAATTATTGGCACACCAATTGCTTTGATGAATGTTGTGGCAAAGGCAGTTTCTTCTCAAGCAAACTTCAACGAGGTGGCCGATGAATGGTGCGAACAAGGCAGTCAGCAGACGCGATTTTCTCTACCGGGCAGCCGCCGTCGGCGGCACCGCCCTGTTGTTCAATACCATGAATGCCTGGGGCATGGGCATCAACTCGCGCGCCGGCGCGCCGCCCGCGCTGAGCGGCAGCGGCAAGGGCAAAAAGGTGGTGATCCTCGGCGCCGGCCTGGCCGGCATGACCGCCGCCTACGAGCTCGGCAAGCTCGGCTACCAGTGCCAGGTGCTCGAGGCGCGCGCTTTCGCCGGCGGGCGCTGCCAGACGGCGCGCAAGGGCTTTCGTTTGCAGGAACTGGGCGGCGAGACGCAGACCTGCCGCTTCGACGACGGCCAGTACATCAACCACGGACCGTGGCGCATTCCGCTGCATCATCAGTCGACCTTGCACTACACGCGCCTGTTCGAGGTGCCGCTGGAAATCATGGTCAACGATAACGACCACGCCTTCGTCTACCTCGAAAACGCCGGGCCGCTGTCGAAGCAGCGCCTGCGTCCGGCGCAACTGAAATCGGACATGCGCGGCCACGTCGCCGAGCTGCTGGCCAAGTCGGTCAGGAACAGTCAGCTCGACCGCGACCTGACGGCCGACGACAAGACGCTGCTGCTCGACTACCTGGCGCACGAAGGCCAGCTGCAAGGCACCGACCTGCGCTACAAGGGCCGCAGCGGGCGCGGCTTCACGGTCAATCCGGGCGCCGGGCTGGCGCCGGGGCCGGGCACGCCGTCCGATCCGCTCGGCTTCAAGGAGCTGCTGGCGTCGAAGGTCGGCAATGTGTACAGCGCGGTGCAGGACTTCCCGATGCAGAACACGATGTTCGAGCCGGTCGGCGGCATGGATGCGATCGCGCGCGCCTTCTACCAGCGGGTCGGCCGCCAGGTGCGCCTGCAGGCCGAGGTGCAGACCATCCGCCAGGGCGAACGCGGCGTCACCGTCACGTACAAGGACAACGTCAGCGGCAAGCTGTCGGCCATCACCGCCGACTACTGCCTGTGCACGATTCCGCTGTCGGTGCTGCGCAATATCGACAGCGACTTTTCGCCGCGCTTCAAGGCCGCCATCAAGTCGGTCGCTTACGCGCCGGTAGGCAAGATCGGCCTGCAGATGAAGCGCCGTTTCTGGGAGGAGGACGAGCACCTGTACGGCGGCCACGTGCTGACCGACCTGAAGGCGATCAACACGATTTCGCTGCCGTCGACCGGCTGGCAGAAGCAGAAGGGCGTGCTGCTCGGCTACTACCACTACATGAGCGACGCCATCGAGATCAGCGCGCTCACGCCCAAGGAACGCGCCGAATTCGCGCTCGACGCCGGCCAGAAGATTTTTCCGGCCTACCGCGCCTCGTTCGACAGCGCGTTCTCGGTCGCCTGGCACCGCGTGCAGTACAACCTGGGCGGCTGGGCCGAGTGGGGCGACGACAACCGCAAGGACAGCTACCCGCTGCTGCTCGAAGGCGAAGGGCGGGTGCTGCTGGCCGGCGAACATCTCAGTTACCTGACCGGCTGGCAGGCCGGCGCGATCGAATCGGCCTGGCAGCAAATCGAAAAACTGCACGCGCGGGCCAGCGCATGAAGACCACCACCATCGTCGCCTTGCTCGCGCTGGGCGCCGGCCTGCTGCTGGCGCTGCCCGCCGATGCCCAGGCGGTCGACGGCAAGGCGCTGTTCGCCCGCAACTGCGCCGCCTGCCACCAGGCCACGGGACGCGGCATTCCCGGCGCCTTTCCCGCGCTGGCCGGCAACGCGCTGGTGCAAGGCCCGGCCGCCGAGGTGGCCACCGTGCTGCTCAAGGGCCGCGGCGGCATGCCCGACTTCAGCGGCAGCCTGGGCGACCAGCAGATCGCCCTGGTGCTCAGCTACGTGCGCAGCAGCTGGGGCAACCAGGGCGCGCCGCTCAGCGAGGACGAAGTCGCCGCGCTGCGCGACGCGCTGCACCTGCCGAAGGCGCAGGGCGGCGTGCACGGCAACAAACACTGATCGCAATTCCACCCTCCTGAAAGGTTGACCATGAAACTTCCCATCGCCAGGCGTCTGGCTCTGTTGATGTGTTTGCTGCCGGCGCTGGCCGGCGCGCAGGCCATCGTGCGCCACAAGATTCCCGGCTCGGATTTCCCGATCGCGCTGGCCGTCAGCATCCCGCCCGGCGCGACCATCCATTTCATCAGCGGCCAGGTGCCGCCGGTGACCGACAAGGCGGCCGACCCGAACTCGCTGGCGGCGTTCGGCGACACCAAGACGCAGACGGTCGGCGTGCTGAAGAAAATCCGCGACGTCCTGCAGGGCATGGGCCTGGGCATGGGCGACGTCGTCAAGATGCAGGTGTTCCTGGTGGGCGACCCGGCCAAGGGCAACAAGGGCGACGTGGCCGGCTTCATGGAAGGCTACACGCAGTTTTTCGGCGGCGCCCAGCCGAACCTGCCGGCGCGCGCCGTGTTTCAGGTGGCGGCCCTGAGCAACCCCGGCTGGCTGATTGAAATTGAAGTGGTGGCGGCCAAAAAGTAGCCGCGCCGCCCTCCCCGTTCGACCCCGTTTGCTCACTTTAAAGGGACTATCCATGCACAAGGCCAACCTCACTTCCGGCGCCGCCGCCGTCGTCCTGCTGCTGCACAGCGGCCTCGCCTTCGCCCAGCCGGCCGACGACAAGGCCGCCGACGCGGTCGATGCCGCCGCCGCGCCGGCCGCCGCCGGCACCGGCATCGTGATCGTCACCGGCACCCGCGCCACCGGCATGAAAGCGGAAAACAGCGCCTCGCCGGTGCAGGTGCTCGACGCATCGTCGCTGGCGCGCACCGGCCAGCCCGACCTGCTGCAGGCGCTGGCGCAGAACCTGCCCTCGTTCAACGCGCAAGCCTTCGGCGGCGACATGGCCAACATGACCTTGTCGGCGCGCCTGCGCGGCCTGAGCCCGAACAACACGCTGGTGCTGGTGAACGGCAAGCGCCGCCACGGCACCTCCAACCTGGCGGTGCTGGGCGGCGCCTTCCAGGGCGGCGCCGCGGCCGACCTCAATTTCATCCCGGTGGCGGCGATCGACCATATCGAGGTGCTGCAGGACGGCGCCGCGGCGCAGTACGGCACCGACGCGATCGCCGGCGTCATCAACATCATCCTCAAGTCGAACTACCGCGGCGGCACCGCCAGCGCCACCGGCGGCGGCTACCGCGACGGCGGCGGCCACACCGGCGACGCCAGCGCCAACGTCGGCCTGATGCCGTTCGAGACCGCTTACCTGAGCCTGACGGCCGAATCGAAGTACCACGGCTTCACCAACCGCGGCGGCATCGATCCGCGGGTGATCGACAAGGCCACCCTGGCGGCCCAGCCGAACCTGCTCAAGGCGCCCGGCTACCCCTACCTGAACAAGATTTCGGGCGACGCGCAGTACCACCAGAGCGTGGTGGCGGCCAACTTCGGCTTCGACCTCGGCAGCAGCGCGGCGTTCTACAGCTTCGGCACCTACGGCAAGAAAAAGGCGCGCGCGTTCGAGAACTACCGCATGCCGAGCCGGCTGCCGCAGATCTACCCGAACGGCTTCAGCCCGCTCGAAACGTTCGACGAGGAGGACTATGCGCTCACCGCCGGCGTCAAGGGCGAACTGCCGGGCGGCTGGAAATGGGACCTGGCGAGCACCTACGGCAAGGACGTCAGCAAGCTCGGCGTGGCGACGTCGGCCAACGTGTCGCTCTTTACCGACAGCGGCGCGACGCCGCAATCGTTCGCCGCCGGCCAGTTCAGGGCCGGCCAGTGGACCACCAACCTCGACCTGTCGCGCGAATTCGACCTCGGCTGGGCCACGCCGATGAACCTGGCGTTCGGCCTCGAGCACCGCCGCGACACCTACGAGATCGTCGCCGGCGACGCCGCCTCACGCTACAAGGAAGGATCGCAGTCGTTCCCCGGCTTTTCGCTGACCGACGCCGGCGCGCACGCGCGCACCAACGGTGCCGCCTACATCGACGTCAACGGCCAGCCGCTCAAGGACCTGACGGTCGACCTGGCGGCGCGCTACGAGCACTTCAGCGACTTCGGCAGCGCGCGGGTCGGCAAGCTGACCACCCGCTACGACTTCACGCCCGCCGTCGGCCTGCGCGGCACCTACAGCAACGGTTTTCGCGCGCCCACCCTGGCCGAGGAATACTACTCGGCCACCAACGTGTCGCCGCGCAGCGCCTTTGTCCAGCTGGCGCCGAATTCGGCCGGCGCGGCGCTGGTCGGCATCAACGGCCTCAAGCCGGAGGCGTCGACCAACCTGAGCGCCGGCATCGTGCTCAATCCGGCGCCCAACCTGACCGTCACGCTGGACGCCTACCAGATCAGCATCCGCGACCGCATCGTCGGCTCCGGCTCGCTGTACGGCTCGGGCGGCTCGGCCAACGCGCCGGCGGTGATCGCGGCGATCAAGGCGAACGGCAACGTGCTCGATCCGACCGTGGTGCAGACCGGGATCAACATCTTCTCGAACGCGGTCAACACGCGCAGCCGCGGGCTCGAATTCGTCGCCACCCTGGCCAGCAACTACGGCGCGAGCGGCAAGGTGGACTGGTCGGCGGCGGCCAACTACAACAAGGTCGAGGTCACCAAGATCAACCAGGCGCCGCTGCAGTTGCGCCCGCAGACCTTGCTCGACGCGACCGCCATTTCGGACATCGAGACGGCGTCGCCGAAGATGCGGCTGAACCTGGGCGCGCTGTGGAAGGTGGGCGACTGGAGCGTCAACCTGCGCGAGGCCTACTACGGCAAGTCGTCCGAGATGGGCTCGTCGGACGGCGCGGTGTACTACGAGACGACCATCAAGGGGCGCGCGATCACCGACCTCGAGCTGAGTTATCGGCTAAGCGGCGCGCTGACATTGTCGGTCGGCGCCAACAACCTGTTCAACAGCTATCCGGACATGGTCAACGCCACGCTGCTGGCCGAGCAGCGCGCCAACCTGGACAACTCGGCGGTCGGCGTGTATCCGTCGTTTTCGCCGTTCGGCATCAATGGCGGCTACTACTACGTGCGCGCCAGCATGAAGTTTTAAGCGGTGCCCTGGCCGCCCGGGTCTGGCCGACCGGGCGGCAGCGCCTTGCCGCAATCCTTGCAAAAAGGCGCGCCTTCGGTTCATGGCCGTCCGACCCGCAAGCGGGACATGCGCGCGCCACACGGCGCCAGGATGTTGTGGAGGCGGCGCCGAAACCCGGCCGGCGGCTGGCCGAACGCGGCGGCCGCTTGCTGCTTCTGCGCGGGCGTGCTCGGTTCGCTCATGACGGCGCGAACGCGGGGCCCTTCAGTTCGATCGTATTGCCCTCCGGATCCTGCAGATAGATCGACAGCCCCTCTCCTTCGGCGCCGTAGCGCGCTTCGGCCGGCCCCGCCTGCACGCCATGCACGGCAAGATGGGCGCGCATGGCCGGCAGGTCGAACGGCTCGACGCGGAAGCAGACGTGGTCGAGGTTGCGCCCTTCGCGCCCGGGCGCGGCGCCGCCGATCCGCCCGAGCGTGCCGTCGACGGTCACCAGGTCGAGCAGCGCGGCGCCGGCGCGCAGCTGCACCAGGCCGATGTCGTCCTGGCGGCGCTCGACGCGGCAGCCGAGCACGTCGCCATAGAACGCGACCATGGCGTCCAGCCCGACCACGCGCAAGACGATGTGGTCGATCGCGCGGATGGCGATCATGGCCGCCTAGTCGGCGTGCCGCTCGACCCAGGCGGCGAAGGCGTCGATGTAGCCTTGCAGGAACTTCTCGGTCGATTCGTTGTTCAACTTGTCGCCATCGAACAACTTGGCGGCATTGCCGATGTACGCTTCGGGCTGCTGCATGGCCGGCATGTTGAGGAACACCAGCGACTGGCGCAGGTGGTGGTTGGCGCCGAACGCGCCGCTGGCACCCGGCGAGACGCTGACCACGCCGCACGGCTTGCCGTTCCAGGCGCTCTGCCCGTACGGCCGCGAGCCGACGTCGATGGCGTTTTTGAGCACGCCCGGCACCGACCGGTTGTACTCGGGCGTGACCCACAGCACGCCGTCGAATTCGTTGATCTTGGCGCGAAACTCGGTGTAGACGGCCGGCGGCGCATCGTCGGCATCCTGGTTGTACAGCGGCAGCTGGCCGATGTCGACGATTTCCATCTCCAGCTGCGCCGGCGCCTGCAGCATCAGCGTCTTGGCGATCTTGCGGCTGAACGATTCCTTGCGGAGGCTGCCGACGATTACTGCGATTTTTCTCGTTGCCATGAAATTTCCTTTACACGGTGGGAGGGGACTGCGCGGTGACTGGATGAGCAATTTTACATCCATCGCGTCTTTCCCCGCGCGCGCCGCACGGCCGCGAACGCGTCAGATCCGCCCGCGCCGGAACGCGGCGAGAAATTTCTTCGCGGCGGCCGCGCTGAGCGGCACCACCGGGTCGCCGTGCCAGGCGTACAGAAACTGCGGCCCGCCGAGCCGGTCGGTCAGCTTGGCCGACAGCAGGAAGCGCGAGCCGGCCGGATAGCGCGCCGGATCGGCCAGCGCCCGCGCGCAGTGCACCGGCAGGGTCGGCGCAAACGCCTGCCCCGCCATCGGCCGGATGCGTAGCGCGCCGGTGCGCGCATCGAGCACCGATTCGACCGCCACCTCGCGATATGCCCAGCTGTCGCGCGCCATCGCGTTACGCCTTCACGGCGGCGGCCGGCGCGCGCACCACGTGCGCCTCGCGAATCGGCAGGTTGATCAGCGCGGCGCCAATCGCCAGCACGATGTCGGCGTACCACATCCAGGTGTAGTCGCCGAAGTGGACGAACGACAGCCCGCCCAGCCAGGCGCCGAGGAAGCCGCCGACCTGGTGCGACAGCAAGGTCAGGCCGAACAGCGTCGACAGATAGCGCATGCCGAACAGCTTGCCCACCAGTCCTGCCGTCGGCGGCACCGTGGCCAGCCAGGTGAAGCCGAGCGCGCCGGCGAAAATATAGAACGTCAGCGGTGTTTTCGGCGCCAGCAGGTAGATCACGATGATCACCGCGCGGCTCGCGTACATCAACGCCAGCAGGGATTTCATGCGGTAGCGGGTCGACAGCGCACCGGCACTCAGGCTGCCGGCGATATTGAAAAGGCCGATCAGCGCGAGCGCCGTGGCCGACACGCCGGCGGCCAGGCCGCACAGCGCCACTTCGCCCGGCAGGTGGGTGACCAGGAAGGCGATATGGAAGCCGCAGGTGAAAAAGCCAGCGTGCAGGCACAGGTAGCTGCGGTCGCGCAGCGCGATCCTGATCTGCTTGCCGAGGCCCATGCCGGGCGCTTCGACGTGCTTGACCGCGGCCACGCCGGGGGTGGCGGCCAGGCCGGCGCCGCGCCGCAGCGGCCAGGCCAGCGGGATCGTCAGCAAGGTGGCGGCGGCCATCGTCAGCATCGCCGCGATCCAGCCGGCGCTGCTGATGATGGCCTGCATCAGCGGGGCGAATACGAACTGGCCGAACGAGCCGCCGGCGTTGATGAAGCCGGCCGCGAACGGACGGCGCGCGGCCGGCAGGCGCTGCGCGGTGGCGCCGATCAGGATTGAAAAGCTGCCGGCGCCGGCGCCCGCCGCGCTGAGGAAACCCATGGTGAACATCAGGCCCCATTGCGAGCCGACGAACGGCGTCAGCGCCAGGCCGGCGGCGAGCATCAGCGCGCCGAGGATGATCACCTTGGCCGAGCCGTATTTGTCGGCCACCGCGCCGAACACCGGCTGCGCGGCGCCCCAGACGAACTGGCCGACCGCCAGCGCCAGGCTGATCTTGGCGATGCCCAGTCCGGTGGCGGTATTAATCGGCGACATGAACAGGCCGGTGGTCAGGCGTGCGCCCATCGTGATCATCAGGATGGCGGCGGCGGCGAGGATCAGCAGCCACGCCGCGCGCGGGGTCATTTCAGTCTGGGTGGGCATGGTGCAGGTCCTCGATAAGGGGAGTCAGTTGCTGGAGCGTGGCGTCGAGCTGGGCATGCAGCGCGCGCACCGTGGCCGCGCCGAGCAGGTTTTCGAGCGTGTTCTGGGCGCCGCGCCAGGCGACGTAGGCTTGCGCGACCTTGGCGCGGCCGGCCGCGGTGATGGTGACGATGCGCTGGCGGCTGTCGGCGCCCGCCTCGAGCGTGACCCAGCCCGCCTCGATCAGCGGCTTGAGATTGCGCGTGAGCGTGGTGCGCTCGGTGCCGAGCCGCTCGGCCAGTTCGGCCACCGGCAAGGCCGCGCGGGCGGCATTGGTCAGCACCGAGTACTGGGTGGTCTTGAGGCCGACCGCGGCCATGTGCTGGTCGTACACGCGCGACATCGCGCGGGTCAGGCGGCGCAGCTTGAAACAGGTGCAGCCAAGCGGTTTTTCGATGAGGTCAGCCATAATGGGTGCAGATACACGGATTGCGTAAAAGCGATTATAGTGTAGCTGCACGCAGTTTGCACCCAATAACATCCACTTTAATTTTATAGCCGGGAGAGCACTATGGAAGCAGCAGACCAGCGCCAGACATGGATCGAAGAAGCGGCGCAGATGCGCGCCGGCTTGGGCGCGCCAGGCGTGGCCGATCGTGAAGCGTTGCGCGCACGCAGCGGCGCCGAGTTTTTGGACGGTATCAGCAAGGGGACATTGCCGGCACCGCCGATCGGCGAGCTGATGGGCATGACACCGATCGCAACGGCGCCCGGCAGCGCCGTGTTCCAGGGCACCCCCGGGCTGGAGCATTACAATCCGAGCGGCGTGGTGCATGGCGGCTATGCGGCGACGCTACTCGATACCGCGCTCGGTTGCGCCATCCACACCCTGCTGCCGGCTGGCAAAGGCTACACCACGCTCGAGCTCAAGATCAACTACATCCGGCCGATGACCAGTGCAACCGGGCCGGTGCGGGCAGAAGGCAAGGTGATCAGCGTGGGTGGCCAGGTCGGCATCGCCGAAGGCAGGATCACCGATGCCAGCGGCAAACTGTATGCCTTCGCGACGACCACCTGCCTGGTGTTCCCGATCTGACGCCGGCGCAGTCGCCGCGCGGCATGCCGGCGCGGTTGCGGCAATCGCCTTTCAGCACGCCACCACGGCGGCGTGCGTCAGGCGAACGCGGCGTTCAGTGCTTGCCGATGTTCTGGTCGAGGAATTTCTCGACGCGTCCCCAGAAGTCGACCTGGGTACGCTCCTCGTACCAGCCGTGCCCCTCTTCCCGGTATTCAACCCATTCCACGCGCGGGTTGGATTTCTTCACCGCGTTGTAGAACTGCTTGCCGTGTTCGATCGGCACGGTCTTGTCGACGCCGCCGTAAGCGAGCAACAGCGGCTGGGTGATGCGGCTGGCGTTGGCCAGCGGCGAGGCCGCCTTCAGCTGCGCCGCATCCTTGACCTGGTCGCCGATCAACTTCGGCAGGCCGTAGGTCTTCGCTTCCTGCGACGTGTTGGTGTAGCGCAAATCGTACAGCAGGTCGATGTCGGTGACGCCGACCCAGTCGATGCCGCAGCGGAACAGCTCGGGATTGCGCACCAAGCCCATCAGCGTGGCGTAGCCGCCGTAGCTGGCGCCGGCGATGCAGATGCGCTGCGGGTCGACGGTGCCCTGCGCGATCGCCCAGCGCGCGGCATCGGCGACGTCGTCCTGCATGGCCAGTCCCCATTGCTTCCAGCCGGCCTGGAAATGCGCCTGGCCGAAGCCGGTGCTGCCGCGATACTCCGGCTCGAGCACGGCGTAGCCGCGCGAGGCCAGAAATTGCGCCTCGCGCTCCCAGGCCAGGTGGCCGCCGCGCACCCACGGGCCGCCGTGCACCAGCACCACCATCGGCAGGTTCTTGCCGCTGCCCCCTTTCGGCAAGGTCAGGTAAGCGGGAATGTCCATACCGTCGCGCGCCTTGAAGTGCACCATCGACTTGCTGGCCATCCGCAGCGGGCTCAGTGCCGGCATGCGCACGCCGAGCGGCGACAGCTTGCCGGTGGCACGATGATACAGCTGCCAGATGCCCGGCTCGGTGTCGGAATACGAATACACCACCACCGCATCGGCCAGCGCATCGCGCGCCAGCGAGAGCTGGTTGATCGTCGACGGCAGCAACGCGTCGATGCGCTGCTGGTCGCGCTTGATGGCGTCGTCGAACCAGGTGGTGATCGCTTCGCTCGTCTCGTAGCGCGCGCCCAGCACCGTCTCGCGGTCCGGTGCGACGATCAGGCTGCCGTTGAAATCGTATTGCTTCAGGCCGATCACCGGCTCCGGATCGAGCTTACCGGCCGCCAGGTCGTAGCGGTACAGGCCGCGCGTGTTGCGCCCGTTATTGCTCAGCACATACAGCTGGCCGGACTTGGTGACCACTGCCGGTACAAACAGCGCCGTGCTGGTCGGCTCGAACTGCGCCAGTTGACGCCAGGCGCCGGTTTTCGGATCGTTGTAGTGGACCTGGACCTGGCCGTCCTTCATGGTGGTGGCCGCGCGCGGGATGCCGGCCTCGTCGATCACGACGCTGCGGGTGCCCTGCGGCGTGTCGACCCGCACCAGGTTGGCGGTCTCGGTGTTCAGGCGAAACAGCACATAGCCTTCGAAATCTTCCTTGAACGCCTCGTAGCGGCCCACGTACACGTCGCTCGAGCTGTCGTCGTGGACGGCGCTCACGAAGCGCGTGTTGGGCGGCAGCACGTTGCCGCGCGCCCCGCCCTTCCAGTCGTGCGCGACCAGGTGGACGCGCTTGCTGCCGTCGATGTTGATGGCATGCAGGCCAGGGCTGGCAACGCTGCCGTATTCCTTGCGCTCGCGCTGCGCGGCCGAAAACACCAGGCGCCGGTTGTTTACCCAATGCACGTTGCTGATATCCATGCCGCGGATGCCGGCCAGCGGACGCGCCGGGCCGCCCGCCGCCGGCATCGTCGCCAGCACCATATCGCCGTCCGGGCCGCGCACCAGCACGGCGACGTTGGCGCCGTCGGGCGACAGCAACGCGCCGCCAAATTGCGGATGAGCGAAGAAGGCGGCGACCGGCAGTGCCGGGGCAGCGGCCGGTGGCGCGTCGGCCGCGCGCGCGTTGACGACGCACAGCGCCACCAAGGCGCTGACCAGCAGGGATTTTCTCAATGACATCGGGTGCGCTTTCAGTATGGTGGAATCGGCAACAGGCCGCTGCCATCATACACAATTGCGCAAAGCCAATTCTATTCAAAAATCACGGCTAGGCCCTCGCTTGCCGATGGCGCCAGCGCAGCCGCGTCACGCATCGATTCGATGGTCGCGAGCAGCGGCACGAGGGAAGCCTGCTCGCGAAAGTTCGACAGTTCGCGGCCAATTTCGACGGTTCTGCTGAACGGCACACCATATAAATCAAACACATAGATGCATTTTTCTGTCGATTTTGAAAAATTCTTGTAGTGGGGGCGCCCACAGAATTCGGAAAAAATAGTCCGCTAAGGAATTCCTCCAGTCCGAAGCGGCCGGAATCCTCCTTCTTCAACGTTCCGGCTTTGCCGCCAAACATCATCCCCGATCAGGTTGATGTGCTCCCTGCCGCCACTCGCTAACCCATATCGTTATACGCATCTTTTTTCGCCAATAAAATCAATGACTTGTAGCTGACCTTCCTGGCGCACCGCCGGCGTGGGACGAGCGGAGAATCGGTGCGGTTGATA
>JARXKM010000257.1 GCA_030272785.1 Pseudomonadota bacterium | reverse complement strand
GCCGGATCAGTCAGCCCGGGGCGCGCTCCTGCCGCGTAGCGGCTTCGTCCAACAATTGCGTTTAATGAAAAACCTCGCACGAATCATCCTGCTCTTGATGATCGGCATCGCTACCGCTGTGCTCTGGATGTACTGCAGCACGTTTCTGCCGCATGATTTGGCCCGAGGAGGTGCGAGCTTGGTACTAGCTGACCGCTGTGCAGGCATCCTGACGGTATTCATCATGATTGTTGTGCCGGCAATACCTATTCAATCGCTTTTCCCCAGAAATGCAATTATGGCGGCCCTTGCCGTCGGCTGGATGCCGCTGGCGGTGGGCCTGTTGTTAGCATACCCAATCATAGAAGGGGTTCCGTTTGCGCATAGAGTCGAGTTTGCAATGGCTGAAGGATGTGTTGACTGGGTGGCGATCGTGTTGGGTGCCTGGACTATATCGCGGCTTCGGCAAAATGCGTTTGAGCAAGTGGAAAGCGGTAGATCACGTTGAGTATTTCAACGACATGGAGAATTGATGGGCAAAGGCAGGCTTGAAGCATTCAGCGATGGCGTCATCGCCATCATCATCACGATCATGGTGCTCGAACTGAAGGTGCCGCACGGCGCGGGTTTCGACGTGCTGCTGCCGCTCGCCCCCGTCCTCGGCAGCTACGTCCTCAGCTTCATCTACGTGGGAATTTATTGGAACAACCACCACCACATGCTCCACGTCGTCCAGCATGTGAGTGGCGCCGTCCTGTGGGCCAACCTGCACCTGCTGTTCTGGCTGTCGCTGATCCCCTTCGTCACCGCCTGGATGGGCGAGAACCATTTCCAGAGCGCGCCGGTGGCCGCCTACGGCTTCGTGCTGCTGATGTGCGCGGTCGCCTACTCCATCCTGGTGCGCACGCTGACCTCCAACCACCGCGAAAACAGGGCGCTGGCCGATGCGGTCGGCAAGGACCGCAAGGGCTGGATCTCGATCGCCCTGTATGTCGCCGGCATCGCGCTGTCGCTGCCGTTCCCGTGGCTGGGATTTGCCTTCTACATCGGCGTGGCCATCATCTGGCTGATCCCGGACCGGCGCATCGAAAACCGCGTTCAGCATTGACGCCGGCGCCGTGACGCCCCGCGACCATCCTGCTATCATCGTGCGCTCAAGCGCCGCCGCTTACCCAGCGCCGGCGTTTCCCCATAGCCCGTGAAAGATGCCATGAACCGTCCACACTTGTTGATCGTCGCCGCCAGTCTCGCTCTGATCCAGCCGGCCTTCGCCGTCCCCGCCGCTGCCGCTGCCGCCGCGCTGGAAGCGTCGAATCCGTTTGCCAGGATCAGCACGCTGCCGTTCCACTATCCAGCGTTCGACAAGATCAAGGACGCGCATTTCCTGCCGGCCTTTGCCGCCGGCATGCGCGAGCAGCTGCGCGAGGTGGACGGCATCGCCGGCAATCCGCAGCCGGCCACGTTCGCCAACACCATCGTGGCGATGGAGCGCTCGGGCCAGTTGCTCACGCGCGTCTCGGCCACGTTCGAGAACTTGCAGACGGCCAACACCAACGACAAGCTCGACGCGATCGACACCGAGATGTCGCCCAGGCTGGCCGCGCACAAAGATGCCATCTTCCTCAACGACAAGCTGTACCAGCGCGTCAAGTCGCTGTTCGACAAGCGCGCCACCTTGGGCCTCGACGCCGAGTCGGCTTACCTGCTCGAGCGCTACAACAAGGACTTCGCGCTGGCCGGCGCCAAATTGTCGGCCGCCGACAAGGAAAAGCTGAAGGCGTACAACGGCCAGATCGCTTCCCTGCAGACTGCCTTCGCGCAGAACACGCTCAAGGAGATCAACGCCTCGGCGCTGGTGGTGGCCAGCCGCGCCGAACTGGCCGGCATGGACGCGGCCGGCATCGACGCCGCCGCGGCGGAAGCGAAGCAGCGCGGCCTGGACGGCAAGTTCGTTGTCGCGCTCGGCAACACCACCGGCCAGGCGCCGCTCGCCGTGCTGACCAACCGCGCGGTGCGCGAGCGCCTGATGGCCGCTTCGCTGGCACGCGGCAGCCGCGGCGGCGAATTCGACAACCGCGACGTCGTCCTGCGCCTGGCCAAGCTGCGCGCCGAACGCGCTGCCTTGCTCGGCTACCCGAACTACGCGGCCTATTCGCTGGTCGACCAGACCGCCAAGACCACCGCGGCCGTCAACGGCCTGCTGGCCGAACTGGCCAAGCCGGCGGTCGGCAACGCGCGCAAGGAAGCGGCCGAGATCCAGAAGGCGATCGATGCCGACAAGGGCGGCTTCCAGCTCGGCGCGGCGGACTGGGACTTCTATGCGAGCAAGGTGCGCGCGGCGCAGTTCAACTTCGACGAGAGCCAGCTCAAGCCGTATTTCGAGCTCAACAACGTGCTCACCAACGGCGTGTTCTTCGCCGCCGGCAAGCTCTACGGCCTGACCTTCAAGGAGCGCAAGGACCTGCCGGTGTACGACCCGGACGTGCGCGTGTTCGACGTGTTCGACGCCAACGGCAAGCAGCTGGCCATCTTCATCGCCGACATGTACGCGCGCAGCAACAAGAAGGGCGGCGCATGGATGAACGAATACGTCTCGCAGTCCGGCCTGATGGGCACCCGCTCGGTGGTCGCCAATCACCTCAACATTCCGAAGCCGCCGGCCGGCGAGCCGACCTTGCTCACCTACGATGAAGTGAGGACCGCGTTCCACGAATTCGGCCATGCGCTGCACGGCATGTTCTCGAACGTGAAATATCCGCGCTTCGCCGGCACCAACGTGCCGCGCGACTTCGTCGAGTATCCGTCGCAGGTCAACGAGATGTGGGCAGTGTGGCCCGACGTGCTGGCCAACTACGCCAGGCACTATAAGACTGGCGCGCCGATGCCCAGGGAGTTGCTCGACAAGGTGCTGGCGGCGCAGAAATTCAACCAGGGTTTCAAGACCACCGAGTACCTGGCCGCGTCGCTGCTCGACCAGCGCTGGCACCAGCTGACGCCGGCGCAAGTGCCGACCGACGTGCTGGCGTTCGAAGCGGCCGCGCTGCGAGACGGCGGCGTCGATTTCGCGCCGGTGCCGCCGCGCTATCGGACCACCTACTTTTCGCACAGTTTCTCGGGCGGCTACTCGGCCGGCTACTACGCCTACCTGTGGGCCGAGAAGCTCGACGCCGACACGGTCGAGTGGTTCAAGGAAAACGGCGGCCTGCTGCGCAAGAACGGCGACTACTTCCGCAAGACCTTGCTCTCGCGCGGCGGCACGATGGACGCGCTGGACATGTTCCGCATATTCCGCGGGCGCGATCCGAAGATCGCACCGCTGCTCGAGCGGCGCGGCCTGACGGCCAACTAGTCGCCATCTCGCTCAGGGTCTGGCCCCGCGGGACTCGGCGTCGCGGTCAAGCCCTGGTTTGCCTCCATCAACAACAAAACAACCTGAACCGACCATGAACCGACCACACATCCTGCTGATCGCCTCAGCGCTGGCCATGTCCAGCATCGCCTTTGCCGCCCCGGTCGCCGCATTCGACGCGTCCAACCCGTTCGCCAAGGCGAGCACGCTGCCGCTTGAATACCCGCAGTTCGACAAGATCAGGAACGACGACTTCGCCCCCGCCTACGCCGAGGGCATGCGGGTGCAAGCGGCCGAGACCGAGGCCATCGCCAACAACCCGAAGCCGGCCACGTTCGACAACACCATCGTGGCGATGGAACGCTCCGGCCGCCTGCTCGACCGCGTGAGCAGCGTGTTCGGCAACCTGTCCGGCGCCAACACCAACGATGCGATGCAGGCGCTCGAACGCGCGCTGGCGCCGCAGCTGGCCACCCACAGCGACGCCATCCGCCTCAACCAAAAACTGTACGCGCGCATCAAGTCGCTGTACGACAGGCGCGCCAAGCTGGGCCTCGACGCCGAATCGATGCACCTGCTCGAACGCTACAACACCGACTTCGTGCGCGCCGGCGCGCGCCTGTCGGCCGCCGACAAGGACAAGCTGAAGGAAATGAACGCCGAACTGGCCGGCTTGCAGACCACCTTCAAGCAGAACGTGTTGAAGGAGTCGATTGCGGCGGCGCTGGTAGTCGACACGCGCGCCGAATTGGCCGGCATGTCCGACCAAGGGATCGACGCCGCCGCCGCCGAAGCGAAGCGGCGCGGCCTTGACGGCAAGTTCGTCATCCCGGTCGTCAACACGACCGGCCAGGCTTCGCTGTCGGTGCTGAGCAACCGCGTCACCCGCCAGCGCCTGCTCGCCGCATCAATGGGCCGCGGCAGCCACGGCGGCGAGTTCGACAATCGCGCCGTCATCATCAAGCTGGCAACGCTGCGCGCCGAACGCGCCGCGCTGTTCGGCTACCCTAGCCACGCGGCCTACGTGCTCGCAGACGAGACCGCGCACGACACCGCGGCGGTCAACAAGCTGCTGGCCGAATTCGCCAAGCCGGCGGTCGCCAACGCCCGCAAGGAAGCGGCTCAAATCCAGGGCGTGATCGACGCCGAGCAGGGCGGTTTTCAGGTCGGCGCCCAGGACTGGGACTTCTATGCGAGCAAGGTGCGCGCGGCGCAGTTCAACTTCGACGAGAGCCAGCTCAAGCCGTATTTCGAGCTCAACAACGTGCTCACCAACGGCGTGTTCTTCGCCGCCGGCAAGCTGTACGGCCTGACGTTCAAGGAACGCAAGGACCTGCCGGTGTACGATCCGGACGTGCGCGTGTTCGACGTGTTCGACGCCAACGGCAAGCAGCTGGCGATCTTCCTCGGCGACTACTACGCGCGCGGCAACAAGCGCGGCGGCGCCTGGATGAATTTGTACGTCAGGCAGTCGCGCCTGCTCGGCACTTATCCTGTCGTCGGCAACCACCTGAATATCCCCAAGCCGGCCGCCGGCGAGCCGACCCTGCTGACGTACGACGAGCTGCGCACCATGTTCCACGAGTTCGGCCACGCCTTGCACGGCATGTTCTCGGACGTCAAGTATCCGCGCTTCTCCAGCCCGTACGTGGCGAACGACTTCCTCGAGTTTCCGTCGCAGGTCAACGAGATGTGGGCGGTCTGGCCTGAAGTGCTGAAGCATTACGCCAGGCACTACCAGACCGGCGCGCCGATGCCGCAGGAACTGCTCGACAAGGTGATCGCGTCGAAGAAGTTCAACGAAGGCTATCGCACCACCGAGTATCTGGCGGCGTCGATCCTCGATCAGCGCTGGCACCAGCTCGGCGTGGCGCAAGTGCCGACCGACGTGCTGGCGTTCGAGGCGGCCGCGCTGAAGGATGCCGGCGTCGACTTCGCGCCAGTGCCGGCGCGCTATCGCAGCACCTATTTCTCGCACGTTTTCTCGGGCGGCTACTCGTCCGGCTATTACGGCTACTTGTGGGCCGAAAAACTCGACGCCGACACGGTCGAGTGGTTCAAGGAAAACGGCGGCTTGCAGCGCAAGAACGGCGACCGCTTCCGCAAGATGCTGCTCTCGCGCGGCGGCACGCAGGATGCGATGCAGATGTTCCGCGCATTCCGTGGCCGCGATGCGAACATTGCACCGCTGCTCGAGCGGCGCGGCCTGACGGCGCAGTAGGCGCACAGCGCACCGATCGGTGTATACTTTCTCGCAACAACCCCCCAAGGAATGTCGGCCGCAATGAGTGTTCAGGAATTACACGGTATTACCTTAGAATCCATCCTGACCCGCCTGGTCGATCACTACGGGTGGGATCAGCTCGGCAAGCACATCGAGATCAACTGTTTCATCAGCGACCCGAGCATCAAATCCAGCCTGAAGTTCCTGCGCAAGACGCCGTGGGCGCGCACCAGGGTGGAGGAGCTGTACGTGGCGACGAAGTTTACCCCATAAAGCGAGAATCACCATGTTGAACGAGAACGCATCGACCCTGAAGCAGCATTTGAAGACCCTGCACGCCGACCTGGCCAGCACGGGCGAGGTGGACGCGGAACTGCAGGACCTGCTGCGCCAGCTCGACGGCGACATCAAGACGCTGCTCGAGCGGCGCCTGCAGGAAAACGCCGGCACCACCGTGCCGGCCACCACCACCTACGGCCTGGCCGAACGCTCGCAGGAAATCACCGCCCGGTTCGCCGCCCAGCATCCGCGCCTGGAACCGGCCCTGCGCGAGCTGGGCAACATCCTCGCCAGCATGGGCATCTGACCGTGAGCTAGGGGGGCAGACCCAGGGTCAGACCCGATGTTGCGGTCAAGGGGTCTGACCCCGGTGGCCGTGGCGCCGGCATATCGCGCTCCCACCCCAGCATCGCCGCGATTGCCTGTTTCCATCGCACATCCATCACAAGTGGTTGAAATATAAGCGGTTTTTTGTGCCTTCATGGCAACGCCGCCATCCGCCCAGCGGGCCGGCAACGGCGTTTTCCGGTACAATCCGCCCAATGAGCTCCCCTATCAATCTGTTTGCGACCGTCCCCAAGCGGTCTAGCCGCGCTGCTGTTGCGCCTTTCCTGCCGATGTCGCGCGCCGAGATGGACGCGCTCGGCTGGGATGCCTGCGATGTCATCCTCGTCACCGGCGACGCCTATATCGACCATCCCAGCTTCGGCATGGCGCTGGTCGGCCGCCTGCTCGAGGCGCAAGGCTTCCGGGTCGGCATCATCGCGCAGCCGGACTGGCTGTCGGCCGACGCCTTCCGCGTGCTCGGCAAGCCGACGCTGTATTTCGGCGTCACCGCCGGCAACATGGATTCGATGGTCAACCGCTACACGGCCGACCGCAAGATCCGCTCGGACGACGCCTACACGCCGAACGGCGAGCCGAACAAGCGGCCCGACCGCACCGTCACCGTGTACGCCCAGCGCGCCCGCGAAGCGTTCCCCGACGTGCCGGTCATCATCGGCTCGATCGAGGCCTCGCTGCGCCGCATCGCCCATTACGATTACTGGTCCGACAAGGTGCGCCGCTCGGTGCTGCCCGATTCGAAGGCCGACCTGCTGCTGTTCGGTAACGCCGAACGCGCGCTGGTCGACCTGACCCACCGCCTGGCCGCCGGCGAGCCCATCAAGGA
>JARXKM010000256.1 GCA_030272785.1 Pseudomonadota bacterium | reverse complement strand
AGATCATCGGGCCGGTCGCGGCGCCCGGGTCCAGGTTGCTCAGGCCGATGACCACGTAGCCGGCCTTCGGGTAGATCCACAAGGCGCCGTTCATGCCCGGCGCGCCGCCGTTGTGGCCGTACATGCGCGAGATGCCTTCGCCATCATGCAGGAAGCCGAGACCGAAGCCGTCGCCCGCGCCGCCCGCTTCTGTGGCCAGCTCGAGCGTCGCCCGCGATATCAGCTTGCCCGCTTCGAGCGCTTGCGCAAACGCCAGCAGGTCGCGCGCCGTCGAGTAGCCGCCGCCGGCCGCCATGCCGCGCCAGGGCAGCGTGTCGGTGTTCGGCTGCCAGCGGCCGCCACGCCACATATAGCCTTTGGTCCGGTTGGATACCTCGACTTCTTCCGGCAACGATCCGCTGTTCTTCATGCCCGCCGGCCGGTACACTTTCTGCTCGACGTAATCGTAGTAGCTCATGCCGCTGACCCGTTCGATCACCGCGCCGAGCAGCACGTAGCCGTAGTTGGAATACCGGAAGGCGCCGCCCGGCTCCTGCAGCAAGGCGCGCGCGCCGAACTGCCTGAGGTAGGCGTCGTGGTCGCGCAGGGTGAGCCGATAGGCGTCGAAGCCCGGGCCGAAGATGTCGCCGGTGCCGCCGGTATGCGTGAGCAGGTGGCGTATCGTGACCTTGGCGGCCAGTTCCCGATTGGGATAGTCCGGCAGGTACTTGGCCAGCGGGTCGGACAGGGCGATCTTGCCGGCTTCGACCAACTGCAGGATGGCGACGGCGGTAAACATCTTGTTCATCGAGCCGATCCGAAACTGGCTGTCCGCCGTCACCGGCTTGCCCGCTTCACGGTCGGCCAGCCCCCACGCCTGTTCCAACACGATCTTGCCGTGCCGGGCGACCAGCAACTGGCCGGAGAACTTGTCCTGGCGCGCCAGGTCGGCGGCGTGCTCGCCGAGCGCGGCGAGCGCGGCCGCTTCGCCGATGCGCACCGGCGCCTGGGCGAATGCGCTCGCACAGACCAACAGGGCAAGGAAGGAAAATAGTCGGTGCATGCGTTGCTCCTGAGGTTAGCGGTGGTATTCGTTCAGAGCGACGGCGTCGCTCACTTTTCCGGATGCGTCGAACCACAGGTGCCAGGCCAGTTCGCCATGCTCGTACTGCACCAGGTACATGTCCCAGCCGACCCGGTTGACACCCACGAAGCGGACCGATCGCACGGCGCCGTATTGCTGAAGGCGCGGCTGCATCAGCGGCAGCGCGCGCTGCGTGACGGCGCCAAATTCGGGCGAGAAATCGTTCAGTTGCAGCTGGCCGTGCATGCTAAGTTCGAGGTTGCGACGCAGTATCTGCTCGCCGCCCGGTACCGCGTTCTGACTGGCGTAGCGCTCGGCCATGAAGGCGTCCGCTGCCTCGACCGCGGCGGCGCCGGTGCGCGCGGCGGTCGGGTAGGTGATGCCGCCCTGGCGCAGCACCAGGCCGGTGGCGGCGCCGCCGTTCGGCGGACGCACGAAGCTGACCTGCAGGTCGCCGCCCGGCATGAAAAAACCGTTGCCGCTTTCCGCCACCAGCTTCATGCGGTGCACCATGTTGATCGAGGCCGACAAGTTCTCGCCGGCCTGCGCGACGATCATCACGCGATTTTCGTCGAGCTGGTAGTAGCCGGCGTAACTTTGCAACACGGCCGCCGGCAGTGCGACGGCCTGGTGAGCGAGGTCGGGCGGGCCGACCTGCGCGGCCACCGCCACCATGCACAGCGACAGCGCCGCCAGCAGCGGCGCCGCGCGCCGCTTCCAGCGCGCCGGCACGCGCACCATCAGGCCGATGCGGTGTTCGAGCGCCGAGCGCGATGCGGCCATCGCGGCGACGCTGCCGACCAGGCCTCCCGCGTGGCGCGCGCCCACGTCGATCAGTGCGGCACCATAGCTGCGCAGGTCATGTCCGGCGGCCAGCACGCGGGCGTCGCAATCGACTTCGACGGCAAGGCGCAGTCGGCGCCATTGCCACCACAGCGGCAGGTTCCACGGCATCGCCACCAGCGCCAGCAGGGCCAGCGTCAGCAACTGCGGATCGGCCGCGGCCAGGTGCGACTGTTCGTGCGCAATCACCAGTCGCTGCTGCTGCGCGGGCGCGCCCGGCAGCCAGGCCGGCACGACGATGCGGTGGCGCAGCAGGCCCACCACGGCCGGACCGACGTTGTCGCTGACATACACGGTGGCACCGGCCAGCGTGCGCTCGCTCCAGCACCGCCGGCACCGCTCCAGGTACAGGGCGCCGCCGGCCAGTGCGGCCAGCAAGCCGGCCGACAGCGCCATCCATCCCAGGCGCAGCGCGCGGTCGAGATCGAAGCGGCCGGCGGCGGGCGCAAGGGGGCGCGGCGCCCAGGCGGCCGGGGTCAGCACGGGCGAAGCGAGCTGGCGTAACGCGATGCTGTCGGCGGCGCCGGCGCCGGCGCGACCGCCGGCATGCGGCAGGGCGATCGACAGCGACGGCATCGCCGCCGGCAGCGCCAGCGAGACGGCCATCGTCAGCGCCCAGATCCAGCGCGCCGCGGCGCGGCGCGACTGCGCCACCTGTTCGGCGCCGTGTGCGGCCAGCGACAGCAGCGCACTCACGGTGACAGTGTAGGTCATCCAGGCGAGCATCATGGCAGCTCGCCGCCGTCATGGTCGGCGAGCAGCGCGCGCATGCGCCGCACCTGCTCGGCGCTCAGTTTTTCGTCCGACACGAGGTGGGTCATCAGCAGGTCGGCCGAACCCTTGAACAATTTGCTGGTCAGGTGCCGCAAGGCGCTCTTGCGCGCCACCTGTTGTTCGACCAGCGCGTGGTAGCGGAAGCTGCGCCCTTGCGCCTGGTGGCCGACGTAGCCCTTGGTTTCCAGCGTGCGCAGCACCGTCAGGATAGTGGTGTAGGCCAGCTTGTCGCCGACCTTTGCCTGCACGTCGGCCACCGACGACGGGCCGTGCTCCCACAGCACCTGCATGACGTCGGCTTCCCGATCGGTAAAGGTAATCTCCATGCCACACTCCATCAACTATAGGTCTAGTTGAATGGTAGCAGTTTGGCGCGTTGTGTCAACTAGATATTTAGTTGTTGCGGCGCGCCTTGTTCGCCGGCGGCGCGCTCGCGCTTGATCCGGTACATCGCCTCGTCGGCGTGTTTGAGCAGCAGTTGGTCGCTGTCGCCGTGCTGCGGGTACATGGCAATGCCGATGCTCGGCGTGATGCGCAGGCTGAGCGGGCCGATGTGCACCGGCAGCGCCAGCGCGTCGGCAATCTTGGCGGCCACCAGCGCGGCGGCGCCGCTCGTCTCGATGTCTTCGAGCAGGACGACGAACTCGTCGCCGCCGATCCGCGCCACCGTGTCCACTTCGCGCACGCACAGTTTGATGCGCTGCGCCACTTCATGCAGCAGCAGGTCGCCGGCCGCATGGCCGTACAGGTCGTTGACCTGCTTGAATTTGTCGAGGTCGAGGTAGAGCAGCGAAAAACTGCCCGGTTTGCGCGCCGCCCGCGCCAGCGCCGATGCCAGCCGGTCGTGGAACAGCTGGCGGTTCGGCAGCCGGGTCAGCGCATCGTACTGCGCCATGTACTGCAACTGTTCGTGCAGCTGCATGCGCTCGATGGCGGTGCCGACCTGCGCGGAGACGAACTGCAGCAGCTCCTGGTCCTGCTCGGTATAGCGCGCCGATTCGGGCGGGCTTTTGACCGCCAGCGCGCCGATCGCGCCGCGCTGCGACGTCAGCGGCACGCCCAGCCAGAACGGCGCGGCCGCGCGCGCGGCGGCCTGCAGGTCCTCCGGCAGCGCCGCCAGCGTGTCCGGCGCCACCAGCAGCGGCCGGCCGCTGCGGATGACGTGCGCGCACAGCGTGCCGGCAGTCGGTACGCTCGTCATCGCCGACCGGCCATGTTCGTCGCGATGGTAGGGCAAGCTGAGCTGGTCGGACAGGCCGTCGTGCAGCGCGATCGAAAAGCCGGGCGCCGGCAGCAGCTGGTTGACGATCCGGTGGATCAGCGGGTACAGCGTGCACAGGTCCTTGGCCGCGTGCGCCGCTTCGGAAATGGCATACATCGCCGCGCGCATCGTGTCGGCGCGGCGGCGCTCGGAGACGTCGCGCGCCACCGCCACCCGCAACTGATCGTTTTCCGACCACCGGGCCGACCACATGATGTCGACCCGCCGGCCATCCTTGCGCAGGTAGCGGTTTTCGAAATTCGGCCGGGCCGCGCCGTTCATCACATCGGCCGCCGCCGCCAAGGTGCGCGCTCGGTCTTCCGGCGCCACCATGTCGATCATCGCGGTGCCGACCATCTCGTCGGGCGTGTAGCCGAAGATGCGCTCGCACGCGGCGCTGACGAACACGAAGCGGCCAGACGCATCGACCGCGCACACTGCGTCGTGCAAGAGGTCGATCAGGGCCGCGGACGGCTTGAAGCGCTTCGTTTCCATATTCAATAAGTGTAGCGCAGTTCCCCCCGCAGTTCTCCCAACTGTGAAAAACCGCTCGGGCGATGATGACATACTGTGCGCGGCCACGGCGCGCCGGCGGCGCTGCGCGCGCACGCGTGGGCCGGCAAGCGGTCCACGCGTGGTTGCAGCGTTGGCAGGGACTGGCGCAGCGCGGGGGACGCTAGCCGGTGTTACGCAGCCCGGCGGCGACGCCGTTGATCGACAGGTGGATGCCGCGGTGCACCCGGCCGTCCGGTTCGCCCGGCAGCGCCGCCTGCGCGCGGTGGCGCTGGATCATCTCGACCTGCAAGTGGTTCAGCGGATCGAGGTAGGCGAAGCGGTTCTGGATCGAGCGCGCCAGCAGCGGGTTGCCGGCCAGCCGCTCGTGGGCGCCGGTGACCGCCTCGAGGCAGCGCAAGGTGGTGCCGTGCTCGGCGACGATGCGCTTGAAGATGCGCTCGCGCAGTTCAACGTCGGCCACCAGTTCGGCGTAACGCGAGGCGATCGCCAGGTCGGTCTTGGCCAGCACCATGTCCATGTTCGACAGCAGGGTGGCGAAGAATGGCCATTCCTTGACCATTGCCTGCAAGGTGGCGAGCCGCTCGTCGCGCGGGCCGTCGGCCAGATAGCCGCCGATGGCCGAGCCGAAGCCGTACCAGCCGGGCAGCAGCAGGCGGCACTGGCCCCACGAGAAGCCCCACGGAATGGCGCGCAGGTCTTCGATGCGGCGGGTCGACTTGCGCGAGGCCGGCCGCGAACCGAGATTGAGTTCGGCGATCTCGGCGATCGGGGTGGCGGCAAAAAAGTAGTCGGTGAAGCCGGGCGTCTCGTAGACCAGATCGCGGTAGGCGCGGTAGGCGCGCGCCGACAGCTCGGCCATCACCGCCTCGAAGCCGGCCAGCCGCGCGCGGTGTTCGCCCGTTTGCGGATGCGGCATCAGGCTCGCCTCGAGCGTGGCGGCGACCAGCAGTTCGAGGTTGCGCCGGCCGATTTCGGCATTCGAAAACTTCGAGGCGATGATCTCGCCTTGCTCGGTGAGGCGGATCTGGCCGTTGACGGTGCCCGGCGGCTGCGCCAGGATCGCTTCGTAGCTCGGTCCGCCGCCGCGGCCGACGGTGCCGCCGCGGCCGTGGAACAGGCGCAGCTTGACGCGGGCGTCGGCGAAGATCTTGACCAGGTCGATCTCGGCCTTGTAAAGCTCCCAGTTGGAGGTCAGGAAGCCGCCGTCCTTGTTCGAGTCGGAGTAGCCGAGCATGACTTCCTGCAGGTGGCCCTGGCGCCCGATCAGCTGCGCCACCAGCGGCAGTGCCATCCACTCGGCCATGATGGCGGCGGCGCGCTGCAGGTCGGGGATGGTTTCGAACAGCGGGATCACCATCACGTCAAGCTCGCCCGCGGCGGGGCGCAGCAGGCCGGTTTCTTTCTGCAGCAGCAGCACTTCGAGCAGGTCGGAGACGGTTTCGGTGTGCGAGATGATGTAGTTGCGGATCGCCCGCACGCCGTAGCGCTGGCGGATGTCCTTGGCGGCGCGCAGGATGGCCAGTTCGCCGTTGGTCTCGTCGGTGTAGGCGGAGTAGGGCGAAAACAGCAAACGCGGCTGGCCCAGTTCGGCCAGCAGCAGCGCCACCTTTTGCGCTTCATCGAGCGAACCATATGATGGTTCGACCGCCGCGCTGGCGAATAGTTCGGCCAATACGCGTTCGTGCACGTCGGAAGTCTGGCGCATGTCGAGCGAGGCCAGGTGAAAGCCGAAGATGGCGGCGGCGCGCTTGAGGTGCGCCAGGCGCGGATGGGCCATGATGGCGCCGTGGTTGGCCGCCAGCGAGTCGATCAGCACTTGCAGGTCGGCGCCGAAATCGGTGGCGTCGGCGTACGGCGCGGCGGCGCCGACTTCCTTGCGCAGGATGTTGGTGGCGCCGAGCGCGCGCGCGCTGGCCGCCAGGCGCGCGTAGATGCCGATCAGGGCGCGCCGGTACGGCTCGTCGCTGCGGTGCGGCGAGGCGTCCGGCGAGGCGTCGGCCAGCGCCTGCAGCGCGGGGCTGCAGCGCACCATCAGGGTCGAGATCGACAGTTCGGCGCCCAGCGTGTGCACTTCGTCGAGGTAGAAGTCGAGGATGGTGGTGGCGTGGCGCACCAGCGCGTGCTGCATGGTGCCGGCGTTGACGTTCGGGTTGCCGTCGCGGTCGCCGCCGATCCAGCTGCCCATCTGCACGTAGGAGGCACCTTCGATGGCCGCCGGCGCGCAGTCGTAATGGGTGGCCAGTTCGTCCTCGATGTCGTCGTACAGGCCGGGCAGCTCGCGCAGGAAGGTGATGCGGTAGTAGGACAGGGCGTTGTCGATTTCGTCGGCCACCGTCAGCTTCGAGTAGCGCAGCATGCGCGTCTGCCACAAGGTGGCGATGCGCGCCTGCAGCAGCAGCAGGTTGGCCTTGCGTTCCTTGGGCGTGAGCGGCAGGTCGCGTTCGGCCAGCAGGCGCGCGATGTCGTGCTCGGCGTCGAGCGTGCTTTTGCGCTGCACCTCGGTCGGGTGGGCGGTCAGCACCGGCGCGATCAGGGCGTCGCGGAAGAAGGTCT
>JARXKM010000255.1:4039-7034 GCA_030272785.1 Pseudomonadota bacterium | reverse complement strand
AGCTTGAACGACAGGCCCAGGTTGTAGCGGCGGCCGAACTCGGTCACCTCTTGCTGGTACGCGTTGTTGGCCGCGGTGTAGACCACTTTCTGGTTGGTGAGGTTGTCGATGCCGAGGCGCAGCTGCACGTGCGGCGTGAGTTGCTTGGCGAACGCCAGGCCGACCCAGGTCTCGGCGCCGTTTTCGATCAGCTGGCCGGCGCCCCAGGTCGGGTTGCGCACGAACTTGCTGTGGTAGTTGGCCGACATCCGCGCCTCATAACCGTCGCGCTCGAACCACGCCGTCAAGCCGCCGTTGTGCTTCATCAGGCCTTCGACCGGGTAGGGATTGACGGTCGGGATGTTCTCCTTGATGTCGCTGGCGGTGTAGGCGTAGTTGCTGGAAATGCCGAAGCCGCCGGTGAACAGCTGCTGGTACACCAGCTCGGCGCCGCGGATATTGCCGCCCTCGCCGTTGATCGAGCGGGTGATCACGGCGGCGCGCCCGTTCAGCGTGGTCACGTCGCCGGTGATGCCGATGTAGCGGGTGACCTTTTTGTAGAAGGCGCCGGCCGACAGCAGCGAGCCTTTGCCGAAATACCACTGGTAGGCCAGGTCGACCTGGTTGGCCATCATCGGCTTCAACTCCGGATTGCCAGCGCTGCCGGTGAGCGGCTGCTTGGAGTTCGGATTGGTGTCCATGTAGATGGCACGCGAAGCGCGCATCTCGTCGAGCGGCGCACGCGACATCGCACGGGCGGCGCTGAAACGCAGCTGGTGTTCCTGCTTCTCGTCGAGGTTGAAGATCAGGTTCAGGCTCGGCAACACCTCGGTGTAGGAGGTTCCGCCGGCAACCGCGGTCGGCGCCGCGCCATTGACCGACTCCATGCCGCTGCCGGTCTGGCTGGTGTGCACCACGCGCACGCCGGCATTGCCGCGGTAGCTGTGGCTGAACATGTCGCCGGCCAGGTCGGCCTGGCCGTACAGCGAGCTGCTGCGCTCGGTCACCTTCCAGCCGGCCAGCAGATCGTCCTTGGACTGGGCGCGGCCGGAAGGATCGAACGCGTTGGCGCCGAACGCCGTGGTGGTGCTGCCGACGAAGTCCTTGAGCGCGAGGAACGGGGCGAAGCCGGCCACGTTGACAGACTGGTAGGCCGAATCCGGAATCGCCGACCGCGGCGCCAGGTTCCATGTGGTCTGGTGATAGCTCTTTTCGCGGTCGGTCACGCGGGCGCCGAACTTGATGCGGCTGACCATCGAGCCGTCGATGGCGCGCGAGGCGTTCAGGTGCAGGCCATTGAGTTTGTCGTCGAGGTGACCGTCGGTGTCGACATACAAGGTCGGCGCGCCGAACAGGGCCGGATTGCCGGTGTCGAAACCGTAGGAATAGCTCTGGTGTTCATTGCCGGTAAACGCCCAGGTGATGGTGCTGTTGGCCTTGCTGTACTGGCGCAGGTCGCGCCACTGGCTGTCGCGTCCGGCGCTCGAACTGGCCAGGTCGGCCTCCACCTTCCAGTCGCCGGCGCTGAACTTGGCGTTCAGGCCACCGGCGAGATTGTCCATATCCTGCGTCCACAAGGTGTCGTTGGTCGTCAGGCCCACATCCTTGACGGTGGCGCCCACCACGTAGCCATTGCGCACGTCCACATTGCTGTAGTTGCCGCTCTGGTAGCCATCCCAGTTGCCGATGTCACCGGTCCAGTGGGCCAGGCCCGGCTCGCGGATCTGCGCCTTGGCGTAGTAGACGTCGCCGGTGACCTGCAGGTCCGAACTCGGCTTCCACTCGACCTTGCCGAGCACGCTCGAACGCTGGTCGGTGCCGCGCTTGACGCTGTCGGCGAAGCCCCACGGCGTCTTGTCGGCCTTGCCGTCCTTGGTCAGGTCGACCGAATGGTCTTCATTGAAACCCCAGTGGCGGATGTTTTTTTCGACCGACGGCTGGTCCTGGTAGCTGAAGGCCAGCGCCACGCCCAGCGTGCGATTGTTGAACTGGTCGATGTAGACGCCGCCGAGGCGCGGCTTGGCCGCCTTGGCGCCGGCAATATCCTTGGCGATCGGGTAGTACAGCGCATCGGCCTTCAGCGTCGCCTGGCGGCCGCTGTACTTCAACGGGCTGACGGTCTGCAGATCGATGGTAGTGGCGATGCCGCCTTCGACCAGTTCGGCCGATTGGGTCTTGTAGACCGTCGCGCCGCTGATCGACTCGGACGGGAACTGCTCGAAGCGCACCGCGCGGTTCGGCTCGGACGATGCCAGTTCGCGCCCGTTCAGGGTGGCGCCGATAAAGCGCGGGCCGAGACCGCGCGCCACCACCTGGCTGGCGTTGCCGCGGTCCATGCCCGACGACAGACCGGGCAGGCGCGCCAGCGATTCGGCGATGGTGGTGTCGGGCAGCTTGCCGATGTCTTCCGAGGCGATCACCTCGACCATGCTGTTCGACGCTTCCTTGACGGCGAGCGCGTTGCGCACCGAAGAACGGATGCCGGAAACGGTCACCTGCTGGATCGCCTCGTCCTGGACGGCGGGTGCCTGCTGCGCCTGAACGCTGGTACTGGCCACTGGCATGGTGAACATGCCGGCGATCAGCCAGCTGAGTTTTTTCTGTTGCATACGGTCTCCGGATGGTTTTTATCGTTAATTTGTGCTAACCGCTGCTGCGGCTTGAATGCATCGTACAAAAACATGCAATACGAAACCAATGGCTTATTTACCAATAACTATATATAAATCGTATAGATCAGGCTGATAACAAGTCTCGATCTGCCCAGCAGAAGGCGGTGCCGCGATTCTGCGCTGGCAGACCGGCCAGGCGTAACTTGCCATGGACACGCCACTATGGTCCCCCGGGGGTCAGTGCCGGCATTCAGACACGGTCTCGTCAATAGTGCGGTAGAGCCCGTAATCCGCGCGTCCGACGCATGGCGACCGATGAGCTCGTGTACGATTGCCGGCACTGACCCCTGGGGTCAGTGCCGGCATTCAGACACGGTCTCGTCAATAGTGCGGTAGAGCCCGTA
>JARXKM010000255.1:0-3939 GCA_030272785.1 Pseudomonadota bacterium | reverse complement strand
GACCCCTGGGGCGGACGCCATTGGCGATGCAACAGGTGCCTCGTTACGGGCGCACGCTCAGTTGGTACACCGGCACCACGCGCACGCCACGCAATTCGGCCACTTGCGCCTTGCCGTCGAAATCTGGCCGCGCCTGCTTCGGCAGGTAGATCGGCGCGTCGGCGCGCAGCGGCAGCACCGACAGCGTCAGCGGCCCTGCACCGGCATGCTTCATCGCGTACTGCCAGCCGTAGCCGCTGTAATACCAGTCGTCGAGCATCTGCGTGCCGGCGAACAGACGGCCGATATCGCCAACGAAATCGAGCTCGATCAGCGCATCGCCATCGCCGTTGCCCTTCCGCATGGCCGGTGCGATGTCGATGCGCCAGGCGGCAGCGGCGCTGAAGCTTTCCGGCAGCGGTTCGAGCGCTGCCTTGGCGGCGCCGCCGACCCTGACCGGCGCCGCCGTACGCGCCGCGCGCAGCGGCGTGACTGCGGCGTCGATCCGGCGCGCCGGCAGCGTCGCCTCGAACACCTGGAACACGCCGTCGCGGGAGCTGGTGAGCGCACTGCCGGCCTTCGGCGGCGCCGCCAGCGGCGGGTACACGGCGAAACGGAACGCCGGATCGCCCTGCGCGCGCAGTTCCAGGCCGCCGTCGGCGAACCAGCTCTGTTGCGCGCTCAGCACCAGCCGCCGCTGCCCGGCCAACTGGCCCACCGACAGCTGCTGCGCCTGTTGCGCGCTGAGCACCAGCAGCGTCACCGGCGCCTTGTGGCCGCGGGTGATCGTCACCGCCGCCGCGCTGCCCGCTTCGATCTGGTCGACCACGACCGCGCCATCGACGGCGGCGATGCGCGCGCCGGGGGCGCTCAGCTGCGTACCGGCCTCGAATCCCAGCTCGACCGGGATGCCGGCACTGGCGGCGAATACATACGTCACGCCGGCCTTGCCGCGATCGAGCCTGGCGACCGGCTGCGCGGTGGCATAGCGCAGCCGCGTGCCGTCCAGGTCCAGGTTGACCGGCCAGATGAAGTAGCTGCCGTCGGCCAGATCGACCGGCTGGCGCGGGAACACCATCGTCTGCCCCGGCAGCTTGACCGAGAAGCGCACCTGGTGCTGCAGCGCCATCGGATACTGGCGCACGTGGTTGCTGACGAACAGGAAGGCGCTGTCGCCCTGGCTGCGCAGCGACAGGCGCGGCGTCGCCAGGTCGTCCGGGCCGGCCGGCACCATGTCCGGTTTGCGCACCGTCATCGGCGCGAGGCGATCGCCGAAGTCGCGCATGAACAGGTGAAACGGCCGCAGGTGCGCCAGCACCGGCCGCTGCTGGCCGTCCGGACCGATCGGCGCCTGGAAGTCGTAGCTGATGCGGGTGGTGTCGTTGTAGCCGCCGCTCTGCGAACTCTCCTGCATCGCCGCGGTGCCGGCCGGATTGCGGCCGCCGTGGAACATGTAATAGCCGACCAGGTTCACGCCCGACCCCAGCTGCACCGGCAGCATCGCGGCGATGTCGTCGGGCGATACCACGGTGCGGCGGCGATACATGAACGGCAGGCCGGCGCCGTATTCCGCGCCGAGGAACGGTGTCTTGTCGCCGTCGGTGTCGGCGGTGCCTTTGGCGGTGGCGCGCGTCTGCGCGCCGAGGTCGCCGCTGACCCGGCTGTCGAAGCGGAACGCGTAAGTCTCTTTTGGCCCCAGCTCGCGCGTGCTGGTGGCCCACGGTTCATCCGGATAGCCGCCGAACACCGGCGTCACCTCGCCCGATGGATAGACCGTCTGATCCCAGCCGGTGACGGTGTACAGCGGCACGTCCAGGCCGGCCTTGAGCGCGAGCCGCTTGAGCGTGCGGATATGGCCGGCGCCCTCGCCCGGCCCGGTCAGGTTGTATTCGTTCTCGAGCTGCACGCCGATCACCCGGCCGCCGTCCTTCCATAGCAGGCCCTTGAGCTGCGCGCCGATCTGCGCGTATAGCCGCTCGACGTAGTGCAGGTATTGCGGATCGTCGCCGCGGGTCGGCATGGCGTCGACCACCCAATCGGGGATGCCGCCGTAGCGCACCTCGGCGTGCACCCACGGCCCCAAGCGCACCACCACGTCGAGGCCGGCCTTGGCCGCCAGCTGCACGAAACGGCGCAGATCGCGCTTGCCGGTCCAGTCGAACTGGCCGTCCTGCGCTTCATGGTGATTCCACATGACGTAGGTGGCGACAATGTCGATGCCGGCCGCTTTCATCTTGCGCAGCTCGGTTTCCCATTCGTCGGCCGGCGTGCGGCTGTAGTGGAATTCGCCCATCACCGGCATCCATGGCTTGCCATTGCGGGTCAGGTAGCGGCTGTTCGCACCCAGCCGTTCGCCCGACGGCGACACCGAGGCACCCATCTGCAGCTGGTGTTCGAGCGGCGCGGTGACAGGCGCGCTGGCGTCGATCCCCAAGATGGCCTGGCCGAAGGCCGCGCTGCTGGCGGCCAGGCCGATCCACAGCGGCAAGCGCCTCAATACATGGTGCATGGTGTCTCCCGATTGTTGTAGTTTGCGGCCAGTCTAGAGACTCCGGGGCGATCAGAAAAATGATTATTTCATAAATAGCTATATGGAAATCGCATACGTCAGCTATATCCCAAATAGGCTCTGGCATACGAACTGCGCATTGGTGGCCGCCGGCTGGCGTGGGCAAAATGGCCAGGCAGCCAAAAAACCACCAGGAGATGACCATGTATCTGCACAAATTCGGCAAACTGCTGCACCTGGCCGTGCTGGCGGCCGCGATCGGCTTCGGCGCTGCCGCCGGCGCCGCCCCGACCTTCGCCAACGGCGCCGACGTCAGCTGGATCGGCCAGCAGGAAGCGGCCGGCCAGGTGTTCTACAACGGCAGCGGGCTTGCGACCGATCCGTTTGTGCTGCTCAAAAGCCTGCACCGCGACGCCATCCGCCTGCGCGTGTGGGTCAATCCAGCCGACGGCTGGAACAACGGTGCGGACGTGCTGTACAAGGCGAAGCGCGCCGCAGCACAGGGCCAGCGTATCCTGATCGACTTTCACTACAGCGACAGCTGGGCCGACCCAGGCCAGCAGACCAAGCCGGCCGCGTGGGCCAATCACACCATCGGTCAGCTCAATACCGATGTGACGAACCACACCACCGGCATCCTGAACTACCTGAAGGCCAATGGCATCGTCGTCGAATGGGTCCAGGTCGGCAATGAGATCAACGGCGGCATGCTGTGGCCGCAAGGAAGCACCGCGCATTTCAGCCAGCTGGCGGGACTGATCAACAGCGGCTACAACGCCACCAAGGCGGTCTACCCGGCCGCGCAGGTCATCGTCCACCTGGCGAACGGCTACAACAACGCGCAGTTCCGCTGGTTCTTCGACAGTCTCAAGGCGAACGGCGGCAAGTGGGACGTCACCGGCATGTCGCACTATCCGCCGGTCGCGAACTGGGTCTCGTACAATCAGCAGGTGTCGACCAATATGTGGGACATGGCGAGCCGTTACGGCAAGCCGGTGATGATCTGCGAAGTGGGCATGGACTGGCAGCAGGCCGGCACCGCCAACAGCATGATGGCCGACCTGATCGCCAAGACTCGCGCGCTCGGCGACCAAGGCCTGGGCGTATTCTGGTGGGAGCCGCAGGCCTATCCCGGCTGGCAGGGATACTCGATGGGCGCGCTCGACGCCGCCGGCAAGTTCACCATCGCGCTCGCTCCGTACTGATGGCGACCTTGCCCCCCTCCCGCCCCTCTGCCCGCCGGCGCCTATTGCGCGGAGCCGCCGCCGTGGCCAGGCAGCGCCAAGCGTGACCGGCCGCATCGACCAGTATCGGCTCCGACGACTAGGCCGCCAGCGCCTGGCCGCGGCCGGCAGCGGCGTCCGGATCCGTCAAGATCGCGAACAGGTAGTCGAGATCGACCACCTGGATCAGCAGGTCGCCTTGATTGGCCTTGATGACCTGTTTGACCA
>JARXKM010000254.1:3795-7072 GCA_030272785.1 Pseudomonadota bacterium | reverse complement strand
TTTTGTCCGAATGTCAGACCTGACCCCAGATTTTTGTCCGAATGTCAGACCTGACCCCCAGGTGAAAAATGGCGAAAAAAAACGCTGCCGGGAGTTGGCAGCGTTTTCGTCGGCGCGGGTTGCTTAGTTGCGAACCACGCGCTTGTACTCGTTGGTGCGGGTGTCGATCTCGATCACGTCGTCTTGTGCCACGAACAGCGGCACCTGGACAGTGTGGCAATGCGCTTCAACCGCATTCTCAATCTTCGCTTCCTTCAGGACGTTGCCCGAAGTGTTGCCCTTGACCGCGGGCTCCGAGTACACCACTTTGCGCGCGATGGTCGTCGGCAGTTCAACCGAAATGGCTTTCTCGTTGTAGAACACGGCTTCGCATTCCATACCGTCTTTCAGGTAGTGCAGCGCGTCGCCCAGGTTTTCTTCTTCAATTTCAAACTGGTTGTAGTCGGCGTCCATGAACACGAACAACGGATCAGCGAAATACGAATAGGTCACCGGCTTTTTGTCGAGCACCACAACGTCAAATTTGTCGTCGCCGCGAAATACGTTTTCCATCGGCGTGTCGGTCAGAAGATTTTTCATCTTCCATTTGTATGTGAAGCCCGTGCGGCTCGAACCATTGACATCAGAACGCAACACGATCATAGGCTTGCTATCAACCATAATGATGTTGCCAACACGAATTTCTTTTGCAGGTTTCATAGAGAGTGTACGTAAAAAGTGGGTTGCGTGAAAATCATCTGCCGCATCTCGGCATGGCGCCAGATGCTCACGTTTGATCGAATTAAAATACGTTATAAATTAACCGGGCATTCTACCAGAGTTTCGTCCCGCGCCGGCCGCAGTGTCGCGGCAAACTTCAGCAGATTGCCGGCCAGGTCGCCGTGCGCGCGCATTTGCCCCTGCCAGTGCTCCGCCCGCGCTGTCATTTCCGGCAGCGCCGCGGCAAACGACGTCCAGCGCGCCGGCCATTCAGCGCCCTCGTCGACGACGGCTTCGGCATCGGCGGCGCCATTCCAGCGCAAGGCGACGCTATTCGCACTGGCAATATCGGGCGCGTAGCGCTGCAGGAACGCGCGCAGTTTTACATGATGCAGGTTTTCGTCCTGCGGGTAGATGTGCCAGATGAACGGCCTGGCCGCCCATTGCGCACGCACGAACGAATCTTCGCCGCGCACGAAATTGACGTCGCACGCCCACAGGATCTTGTCGTAGTCCGGCTGCGCGACGAACGGCAGCACGCGCAGTGTCAGCGCGCCGCGGGTGCGCGCGGCGCCAGCGCACGCCTCGCCCTCCAGAAATGCCGCCACCGCCTCGGCCGCCACCCCTTCGGGCACCAGGCAGGTGAGCGCGGCGGCGCCGCCCTGCCAGGCGTCGAACATGGCCGCCACCGGCGCGTGCGGATAGCAGAACAGCGACACCTTTAACGAGGCCATCTGCGCCGGCGTGACGCCAAATTGCGCCAGGAAGGCCGCCATCGCGGCGCGATCGCTCTGAAACTGGCGGCGCTGCTGCTCCAGCGCCGCTTCGCGCAGCAAGCCGCCGGTCTTGGCGGTGAAGCCGGGGAAGTAGAAATGCTTCGTCAGCGGCAGGCGCGGATGCGGCGATGGCAGCGTATGGCAGCCTTCGACCCATTCTTCGGCGCTGAGCCCTTCCAGGTTCAGCCACACCGGACGCGGCTCGCAGCGCGCCATCGCGGCAATGTAGGCGGGCGGAATGTCGCAACCGAAAAATTCAATGACGATGTCGGCCACCTCGGCGGGCGCAAATTCGCCATCCTGATCGCGCCAGTGGCGCACCGTCACCGCTTCCACCTGCTGGACGTCGGCGGCGCTCGCCACCTGCGGACAGATCCGCTGGAAGCTGATCAAGTCATCGATCCACAAGGTCACGCCGACGCCGTGTTCCCGCTGCAACTGGCGCGCCAGGCGCCAGCAGATGCCGACGTCGCCATAGTTGTCGACGACCTTGCAGAAGATGGCGAGCGAGGGTGCGGAATTTTTCTCAGGGAGCATGGAAAATGATCGGTTTTGCAGGACGGCCGCAGCGCGCGATACGGTGTGCGCCGGCAATGGCTGCACCGGCCGCCGCGCGCGCGGCCTTGACTGGTTTCAGCTCGCCATTTTAACCGAAAATGTTGCGCCGAGCCGGAATTGGCGGCCGCGACGCTGCGGCGCAACCGTCGCTCAAAATTGACCGCGCGTTTGCCTAAACTTCGCCGCGTCGTCCCTGTCCAATCCCTACCAACGGGACGACTTTCCTGCCTGAAATCGCATGCGGAGTGTCGGTACGGACAGTCCATTGGGAAGGCGCACCTGTGCAGGACGGGTGCGTGGATTTTTCTGGCTTCGCTCTCATGCCGGCAGCGGGTACGAATTACTCCCGGCGATGCAAGCCAGTTGCTCTTTGTGCGCCGCGGTTTATCTGCGGCATGTCGTGACCAACTTAAGAAAACGGAGAATGTGATGAACGAACTTCAACAATATGGTGATGCACAGCAACTCGCACCGCAGGGCTTCTTCGGCGGCCTGCTCGGCGCCCCGCTCGGCGGCCTGATTGGCCGGGGGGTCGGCGGCCTGCTCGGCAATTCCCACCTGGGCCAGCAGATCGGCCAGTTCGCCGGCGGCATCGGCGGCTCGATCCTGCCATTCAGCGCTGACCCGGTCGCTGCCGCCTATGCCCAACAAGCCCAGCAGCAGCAACTCCAGCAGCAGCAGCTCCAGCAACAGCAGCAACAGCAGCAACAGCAGCAGCAGCAGCTACAGCAGCTGCAGCAGCAGCAACTTCAACAGGCGCAGCAACTGGCCCCGCAGGGCTGGTTCGGCAACCTGATCGGCCAGGTCGGCCAGCCACTCGGCGGCGCGATCGGCGGCATGTTCGGCCAGTCCGGCCTGGGCAGCGCGATCGGCGGTGCCGCCGGCCAGCTCGGCCGCATGCTGCCGTTTAGCGTCGACCCGCTGAGCGCCGCCTATGCACAGCAAGCACAACTGGCGCAACAATCGCAACTGGCGCCGCAGGGCTGGTTCGGCAACCTGATCGGCCAGGTCGGCCAGCCGCTGGGCGGCGCGATCGGCGGCCTCTTCGGCCAGTCGGGCCTGGGCAGCGCGATCGGCGGCGCGGCCGGCCAATTAGGCCGCATGCTGCCATTCTCGGCCGGACCGTCGGGCATCGCCCCGCAGGGACCGCAGCAAATTCAGCAGCAATTGCAACAACTCCAGCAGATTCAGCAGCAACTGCAGCAGCAGCAAATCCAATACGCACAGCTGGCCCAGCAGTTGGC
>JARXKM010000254.1:0-3695 GCA_030272785.1 Pseudomonadota bacterium | reverse complement strand
GGCCCAGCAACAGGCCCAGCAACAGGCCCAGCAAGGCCAGCCGGGGCAAGCTGGCCAGATCGCACCGCAGGGCTGGTTCGGCAACCTGATCGGCCAGGTCGGCCAGCCGCTCGGTGCCGCGATCGGCGACGTGTTCGGTAATTCCGGCCTCGGCGGCACCATCGGCAGCACCGTCGGCCAGCTCGGCCGCATGCTGCCGTTCGGCGTCGATCCGCTCGCGGCCGCCTATGCGCAGCAGCAGGCGCAGCAGCAGGCGCAGATGGGCCAGGCGGCGCAGTTCGGCCAGCAGCCGAACGCCTACGGCTTCCAGCCCGGTCAAGTGGGCGGTACGCAGGCGGCCATGTACGGCGGCCAGCAGACCTTGCATTGAGACCGCGGCAATGAGGGCGTCGCATTGCCGGCCTGAGCAATAACGGAGCCGCGCAATGGCTGTTTCCCCGTCCTGCGCGGACGGGGAATATTTCACGAGAAAGGAGAGTGGCATGCCCTTGTTGCAAACCGGCCCGGACCGGGCCCGCTTCCTGATTCGCGCCGTCGCCGACGCCGTGCCACTGGCCGATTTCATCGCCGCCATCGGCGCCGATGCGTCGATCATCATCGTCGACCGGATCGGCCCGCCAGGCCAGCCGCACACCGTCGTGGCCGAGATGAGCCATGACCGGGCGCGCTCCCTTGAACAGCAATTTAGCCTATCGCATCAACTCATGATCGAACCGGACCGTCCGCTGTCGCTGTTTCGCTAGCGCAGCACGGACCTTGCGATCGAAAAGGAAACCACATGCCTAAGACTCCCGATGGCGGACCGGCCGGTCCGCCAGATAGTGCAGCAACGACGCCGGGCAGCAACGCCCAGCAGGACAGCGGCCGCACGGCGCCGCGCGCGTCATCTTCCACCAGCCCGCGCGGCGCCCAGGGCGACCCGGGCGGCGCCAGCGACGCCACGACCGACGCGCGCCAGCAGCAGGTCGGCGGACGAAAGAAACAATTCCTGGTGGCGCCGCGCCAGCAGTCGGGCGGCTTGCATGCGCTCGGCTTCCAGCCGCTGCAGTTTGACGCCATCGAACAGACGCTGCGCGCCCACCCCGACATCGAAGTGCTCGGCACGGTCGGCCCGCGCAACGTCGTCGGCGCCTTCGCCACCGGCCTGGGCGGCTTCGGTGGCGCCGACGCCGCCCAGGGCGTGCTGGTGGCGCGCATGTCCGAACAAAAAGCGAGCGCGCTGTACCAGCAAGGGCAAGGCCAGGTGCTGGTCGAGCGCGACCAGCACCTGGCCATGCTCGACGTCGGCTTGCGCCTGCCGGGCATGGTCACCAGCGTGATGCCGGCGGCCGGCGCCGCGCTCGACACCACCGTGCTGGTGCTGGGCAAGGACGGCGCACCGCTCGCCGATGCCGAGGTGTCGCTGTTCGGCAGCCTGCTGCCGGCCACCGCTGTCACCGATGCCAGCGGCCAGGCGCGCCTGACGCTGTTCGGCGAAACGCCCCACACGATCAGCGGCCTGTACGTCAAGGCCAAGTCCGACTACTGGACGTTTTACCAGCGCGACCCCGACATCAGCACCAGCGACATGAACGTCGTGTCGATGCGCGCGTTGTCGGACTGGCCGCAGCTGGCCGGCTTTCCGCAGCAGAAAGCATACGGCTGGGGCCAGAAGGCGATGCGGCTCGACCAGTTGCCGAACATCTATCGCGGCCAGGGCATCAAGGTCGCGGTGATCGACTCGGGCGTGGCCACCACCCACCAGAACCTGAACCGGGTCGGCGCCGGCTTCGACATCATCCACAAGGCCAGCTCGCCCAATACCTGGAACGAGGACACGCTCGGGCACGGCTCGCACTGCACCGCGGTGATCGCCGGCTCCGACATCGCCACCGGCCTGCGCGGCTTCGCCCCGGACGCCGAAGTGCACGCCTGCAAGCTGTTCCCCGGCGGCCAGATCAGCCAGCTGATCGACGCGCTCGAGTATTGCATCGAGCACCAGATCGACGTCGTCAACCTGAGCCTGGGCGGCGCCGAACCGTCCGAGGCGCTCGAGCAGCAGATCGTGCGCGCCAAGCAGGCCGGCATCGCCTGCATCGTCGCGGCCGGCAATTCAGGCGGCCCGGTACAGTATCCGGCCTCGTCGCCGCATGTGCTGGCGGTGGCGGCGATCGGCAAACTCAACGAGTTCCCGCCGGACAGCTACCACACGCAAACGCTCACCCGCAGCGTCGACGCCAACGGCTACTTCCCGGCCAGCTTCAGTTGCCACGGCCCGCAAGTGGCGATCTGCGCGCCCGGGGTGGCGATCACTTCGGCGGTGCCGCCAAATAATTTTGCCGCATGGGATGGCACCTCGATGGCGGCGCCGCACGTCACCGGCCTGGCCGCGCTGGTGCTGGCCCACCATCCCGACTTCCAGTCCGTGTTCAAGACGCGCGGCGCGGAGCGGGTCGAGCGCCTGTTCCAGATCATCAAGATGAGCGCGCGACGCGTCAGCCTGGGCGAGCAGGACCGCACCGGCTACGGCATGCCCGATGTGCTGGTGGCGATCGGCCTGCAAGCGCCGCTGGGACGGCCGGTGGCGCAACAACAGGCGACGGGCCCGACGGGCATGCTCGGTGCGATGCTCGGGCCTAATGGCGGCGGCCAGGCACAGGGCGCGCTCGGCTCGCTGCTGAGCACCGCCTCGCTCGGGCAACCGAATTTCGGCGGACACGGCAGCGCGTTCGAACCGTTCGCCTCGGGGCCGTTGACGAACGCGACCGATCCGCGCGCCGTGTACGCGGGATTTTTGCCAGGCGGCCAGTTCGCCCCGGTGCCCGGCATGCAGTTCGGCACGTCCGGCTTCGACCGCATCTTCTGGTGACGGGTCGCCGCTCGCAGACAGACCGGTCCGCGACCTCCGATCGCGGCCGGTCCGGCAGGCTCGCACGCGGCGCCGATGCGCCGCGCGTGCTTGCGTCGGCGGTGAAAACGTGGACATAAACATTCATGTAGACTCCATCATTGGCGGCGCCGGCCCGTCCGGCGCTGTTGCCGTCAACATGAATGGGATCGTCATGCCGCACCTGGAATTGAATCAAGAGTCGATCGCCACGCTGGTGCACCGCTTTTATGACGATGTGCGTGCCGATCCGGTGCTTGCACCGGTGTTCAACGCGGCCATCGGCGCCCACTGGGAAACCCATCTGGGGCGCATGGTCGATTTCTGGTGCACCACCATGCTCAAGACGCAGCCGTTCCACGGCAACGTGTTCGCCAAGCACATGGCGTTGCCGGGCGTAGAGCCAGAACATTTTCGCCGCTGGCTGGCCCTGTTCGAAGCGACGGCCGCGCGCTTGTTCGACGCGCCGCTCGCCGCCGACTTCACTCTGGTGGCGCGGCGCATCGCCGCCAGCCTGCAATTCGGCTTTTTCGGCAAGGTCGTGGTGGACGGCGCAGCGATCGATGGCAGCGCGGCCTGAAGCGATACGCGGCACTGCGGCGCAGCGTCAGCCGCAGCTGCAGTCGGCTGACGGCTGACGGCTGACGGCTGACGGCTGACGGCTAACAACGTCCGCCGCGCGTTTGGCGCCGAGAAGATAGGCAAAGGCGGCAGCCATAAAAAAAACCGAAGCACCTATACGCGCATGCACGTTGGTCTGCTCCGGCTTCCTAACTGGCGTCCCCAAGGGGATTCGAACCCCTGTACTCACCGTGAAAGGGTGATGTCC
>JARXKM010000253.1 GCA_030272785.1 Pseudomonadota bacterium | reverse complement strand
GCGCATCGTCGTAGGCGACGCCGAACTTGTTCGCCTTCAGGCCGGTGGCGATGTACGGGTGGGTGCGCGCGTCGACGTTCGGGTTCACCCGCAGCGACACGCGCGCCGTCTTGCCCATCGCGCCGGCCACCTCGTTGAGGCGGTGCAGTTCGGGGATCGACTCGACGTTGAAGCACAGGATGTCGTGCGACAGCGCCAGCCGCATTTCGGCGACGCTTTTTCCCACGCCCGAAAAAATCACCTTGGCCGGATCGCCGCCGGCGGCCAGCACGCGCAGCAGTTCGCCGCCCGAGACGATGTCGAAACCGGCGCCGCGGCGTGCCAGCAGGTCGAGGATCGCCAGGTTCGAATTGGCCTTCATGGCATAGCACACCAGCGCGTCGCGGCCGGCGCAGGCGTTGGCGTAGGCATCGAAATTATCCAGCAGCGCCGCCTTCGAATAGACGTAGGTGGGGGTGCCGAACTGCTCGGCGATATGGGACAGGGGCGTGCTCTCGGCGTGAAGCACGCCGTCATGATAGGAAAATTGCGACATGGTCAGTGTTGGTCAGACGGTAGGGAGGAAGGCGGAATCACGGGAATGGCGGGCTGCGCCGGTGCTGCTGCCGGCTTGGGCGGCGGCTTCGGCATGTACAGCGGGCCGGGGTTGCCGCAGCCGGCCAGCAGCGCGGCGGCGCCGATAAAGAGCGCAAGGGATGACTTCACGATTAGAATCACGGTTTGATTAAGAGCTTGGAGTGTAGCATGAGCGAAACAGAATTTTTGGCCCTGGCCGAATCCGCGCTGGGCACGATCGAAACGGCGATGGATCGCTTGAATGACGAGGACCTGCTGGACGTCGAATGCAAGCGCAGCGGCAACGTGCTGGAGATCGAATTCATCGACAACGGCAGCAAGGTCATCATCAACAGCCAGGCGCCGATGCAGGAGCTGTGGGTGGCCGCCAAATCGGGCGGCTTCCACTACAAGCGGGTCGGCGAGGAATGGATCAACACGCGCGACGGCTCCGAGCTGTTCGCCGCGCTGTCGCAGATCGCCAGCGCCCAGGGCGGCGCCGCCGTCACGCTGTAGAGAACTCGGCGTCAAGTCGATCCGGTTGGGCGTGAAGGATGTTCACGTGGCAGCAAAAACGATGCGTGCATTACGCCGAGAGGGCGCGCGATCGATTTCTGCAGAACGAGGCGGGTTGGGCCTGGGACGCTGTTTTCGATCCGTAAAAATGGCGATGGTGACAATCGATTTACTGTGGAATACTCCTGTTGGGCGCTTGGATTTCCCTGTTCGTCATTGGGATTCTATGGCTGGCGCGCTGTTTCCCTGTCGGGGCGCATAATGGTTTTTGCGACAAAAAACCTGAAACAAATTCTACAATTCAATAGTTTAAACTTCCTGTTCGCGAGTTTTTCTTATGCATGGCTTGAATATCTTCTCCGTCCCCGTTTTTCTGCTGTTATTGGCATCGGTTTGCGTGGCACAACCAACGTCGACCACACAACGGCCCCAAGCTGCGATCTCGCCATTGCCAGACGAGTTGAGATCACAGCTCGCGCTGACAGCTGTGCAGATCAACGCCATTGTGCGGCTTCACGAGCAGTATCGGCAAGACAGCGTCGAACTTCGGGCGCGCTTGGCCGATCTGCGGGCGGCGCAGCGTATTGCCGAGCCGGCGTTTAAAAAGCCCGGGCTGCGCACCGAAGTGCCCGGCAATCCCGAATTGGCGACGGCGGCGCAGCGGATCGAGGCCGTACGTGCTCGTTACCGCTCTGCCGTGCGCAGCCTGCTCAGCGAGGCGCAGCGGGCCAGCCTGGATCGCCTGGAGCGGGCCGCCGCGCTGCAGCCCGTGATCGAGCAGGCGCAATGTTTTGCCTTGCTAATGAAAACGCCGCCGGACGAACCGGCGGCGTGTGGTGAATACCAGCGCGAACCATAAGTGGCAGGCGCTGGCGACGTTCAGCAGGCGCTCGATTACGGCAACCGGATGCCCGCGGTGCGGATGTTCGACGGGCCGGTAGCGTAGATCGATACCGAGGTGCCGGATACCGCAGGACTGATGGTCACGGTGAACGGCGCCGATGATTGCGCGCCGGCCGGAACCGTCACGCTCGCGGGCATGGTGGTGATGCCGGGATTGCTGCTGCTGAGGGCGACCGCGATGCCGCCGGCGCCTGCGATGGGCTGTACCTTGACCGTGGCAGTGTACTTGCCCAGCATGCCGGCCACCGGCACCAGCGACAGCGAAGCCAGTTCGTCCGACTTCAGTGTCACGCTTTTCATGACGATGTTGTCGACCAACACGCCGCAGCTATGTCCTGGGCGGATGTCCGCGCAGGTGCCACCGCTGTCTTGGGTGTATTCCCAGCGCATCTGCACCGTGCTGCCTTGCATACCCGGCAGGCGCAGCTTGACGGGCTTGACACCATTCGAATAACCGGCCCAGGCCGATAGATCCTGCAGGTAGGCGGTGCTGCTATTGCGCGGCAGATGCTTTGGAAGGTGATTGGCGAGGCCGGTGGTGAACTCCTCGGCAAACGCTTCAACCAGGACCGAACGCAGAACGCGGCCAGCGGTCTGATCGGTGATGCGCAGCATCAGACCATCATAGGCCAGCACGTTGTAGTTGGGGTCGTCCTCGGTGTCATAACAGGTGTCAAATTCCAAGGTGACATAGGCGGCATTGGCCGGCACCTTCACCAACGGGGAGAGCGCGCGCTCAAAACGCGTCGGGTTGGCCGCGTCGTTCGCGTTAGCGTGAAACAGGCCGTTATTGCCCGTCGCATTGCAGAAGGTATTTTTGGTGGTCCAGGGAACTGTATTGGTTCCGCCAGCATGAATGGTGGACCAACCTGACGGTAATATACCCGGCGCGACGCCGTCAAAGTTCTCCGCGAAAATGGTCGTGGCCACCGGCGTGCCCGTATTGCGATAGAACGCCATCGAGCCTGAACCTTGTTGTGTGCTGATTGCCAACTTGAAGTCGATCGGTGTACCCGGTGTATAGCTGGGGCTGACCTGGAAGATATACTCCAGGGCATTCGCAACCGTCGCTCCAGGCGCGATGCTGGAATACGTCGCCGTCGGGCGCAGCAGCGTGACGCCCGCCGTGGTGGTACTCAGCGTCCCGCTCACGCTGGAATAGGTCACTGGACTGGTGGCCGGGTTGGTGACGAAGTGGGTCAACGGCACGATCATCTTCACCGTGTCGCCGGCGTCGATATAGCCATTGCCGCCGCTATCGACGAGCGTAATAGTGCCGATGTCGAGAGAGGGGCTGGCCGTGACCATTTTCTTGAAACGCACCTCGGGCGTGGTCATGCTGCCGGACGAGGGCTGACCATCGGTGTAGCTGACGATCTTCGGCGTACCGGCGAAGGACGTGTACAAACCACCCATCACGGCGTCGGCGCCGATGTAGTCACCCAGATTGGGCTGGCTGGTGTCATTGCCGAAACCGGCCCTGAACGCCCGGTCGCAGGCGTTGGTGGCGCCGGTGCCGGCCGGCGGGGCGCAGACGCGGCTGGGCGAGGACCAGTTAAAGCCGCCGTTATCGGAGTAGACCCAAGTCGCCTGCGTCAGATCACCCGTGCTGGCCATGCTCTGGTCGTAATAGATGACCGACACGCGTCCCGTGTTCTTGTCGACCGCGATCGTGGGAAACCATTGCGAACGGTCGAAGCCGGGGCGCGGGCTCAACGAGACCGGGGCGGTGAAACTAAGGCCGCCGTCGGTGCTGCGCTGGAACATCACGTTGCCGCCGTCGCCGCTGGCATTGGACACATAGGTAATGTAGATAGCGCCTTGGTAGGCGCCGCCCGAATTGTCGACGGCGATCGAGGGGAACGCATGAACGCGGTCATTGCCCGGAATCTGATCCGGCTGTTGAGCTGCCAAGGTCAAACTGACTGGCACAGACCAGGTCGCGCCGTTGTCTGTGGAGCGTGAGAAACCGACGTTGAATTTGTTGTAGCCGCTCGGGTCCGTTGCTGTCAAGATCTGCTCCCAAGTGACGTAAGCATTGGGCGAACCGTTCCCGGCGAAGCGGGGCATTGAGCCTTGCACCGACGCAGTACCCGGAAAACCTACGGGTGAGACGATCACGCCTGTCGACCAGGTAGGAGCCGCGCTGAACAGATTATCGGAATAGGCTGCGCGAATTTCCGCGCCGATGGTGAAATTGGTCCAGCTGATCAGGACGCGGCCTGTATCTGGGTCGACGTCGATGAACTCCTTGTCGGCGGCGTCGCGGGCGTTGCCGCTGGCAAGCACACCGGTCGGATTGGTGGCCGGCGTGACTTCGATCGGGTTGCTCCAGGTGACGCCGCAGTTGGTGGTGGTGTGCATACTTAGGGTCTGCGCAGTACCGACTGCCGAGATGGCCTTGACCATGATCGACGAGTACACGAAATTGCAACCCGTGCCGCCGGCCACCCACTTCACATCGGGGTCGCCGAATATCTGCGGAAACGCGGTGCCACCAACGGTCGTCGTTGGGCCGTTGGGCAGGCGTCCGCCGTCGACCCAGGTCAAGCCGCCATCCGAGGAACGGGCCACGCCCGACAGCGTGACCGGTGAGGAGCTAAAGCCGCGCGCGTCGTTGAACCCGACAATAACGTTCTGGCCGGTAGGATCGACCGCAACACGGATCTCGGCGTTGGAACCGCCGCCCGGGAACGTGAAGTCAGGGTCAAAGTTGCAGTCATCGCACTCTTCGCCCGGATCGCCACCGGCGTCGATCGCCAACGAGAACGTGCCGCGCTTACCGCCAGCGATGATCTTGGCAATCTGCTTACGCAAGTTGCTCGCCCGCGCGCCCATCGGGCTCATCAACGAACTGGTGAGGTTCTTCTTTGTCACTCCCACCTTCGCGGTGGTGGAGGTCTGGGCGACGGCCGGCATGATCGCGCAGAAACCCAATGCAATTCCCAGGGCCAATGTGGCTGCTGCACGACCGCGGCGCTTGATTTCGTGGCGACCAAGCGCCAACAACACCAGTAACCCCAACGCGATCAATGGCAGCGAACCGGGCTCTGGAACTTCGCCTGCAAGTTTGGCGGTGAGCCGAATTTCCGAGATCGAGGTGAATGCGCCCGACTCAAAAAGATAGAATACCCCGGTCAGGTCCTGGCTCGTGCCAGGCACCAGGCTGAGCAGCCCGGTGGTCAAGCTCCCTGTCGCGTTGCCGCTGGCCGTAGCGCTGTTGAAGTCGTAAGTGGCATACGAGTTCGAGTCGCCGAACGCACCAACGATTTCATAGGAAAACCCGGTGATTGGCGTACCGCCTGCCGATGCCGAGAGGCTGAAAGCGAGTTGCCTCCCATCATTGAACGAGGTGCTGAAATCCGACGCGCTGAAGTCCGGCAACAGGATGTCGTAGACTTCGTTGTGTGCCCCGCTCTGTGACCACGTGACAGTTGCAATGAAACGACTGTTCGCATCATCGTTTAGCCCGAGTGGGCCCCAGGTGACCACGCTAGCTTGTGCGGCGGCGCCGATCATTATTGCGGCAAGCGGAATGAGGATGCGGCGAACAAGCGCTAGCCACCCGCTGCCGAGGCCAAAGATCGCCCTCGTGGATATCTTATGAATTTTCATTTATTTCCCCCTTTTCTATTTCTACGTTGAACCCACCTGTTTCACATCATCGCCGAAAGAGTTCGCCGAAATTTAGAAAAAAGTTAGGCTTTGATGAAACGATTGCCACCCCCTAAAAATAAAGCAAAACATAATAAATTATCTGGATAATATTATTTGCGGACATAATTTAAGGCGTCACGACGCATATAAGACCGGTAAGCGAATTCGGCCGATCGGGAAATGCATTTACATGCAGAGAGCCAGTGCGCGCTGGATGCCGTGCGTATCGTTCAATAATTTCCTCATATCTTGATCGTCGACACATCAATTATCAAAGGCGTTGTGCGAGGGAATGGCGGTCGGTGACAGCCTGGCGCGCTTGCGCGAACGCCTGCTCGGACACGGTGCGCAGCAACTGGAAATTGTCTTGTAGATGGCCAAAGAAGGCCAAAGCAGATTTCGAGCTCAGCCTGAATGCTCATGCGCATGCCGGTCAGCATCGGCGCCACCAAGGTCGGCAATGGCAATTTGCGCTGCCGTGAAACCGCCGCCGGGTAGTCAGCGTGTCGAGCGGGTTGTAGGAATTCGGCGGACTGCAAACGCACGGCGAGGCCCTTAAAAAGTGCTGGAAGGCACATGGCAACCAGTGAAGTAAAAAATTTCACTGGCGATGCAGTTGGTGATTCTGCTGGCAAGCTTCTTATTGCATTTCAACTGTGTTTCTTAAGCGAAAACATTAACTTGGGTGGATTAATCTGGCCAGCCCAGTCGCATTCATCGCTATTACTGAATCAGAGAGAAGTGTCTACTTGTTTTCCCGAAACGGCAGAGTCGAGACCCCAAATTTCCATGAAAAGTGGGAAATTAAGAAGTGCCAGTTCAAATCAGTCACTAAATAAGCGTACCTTGCGAACGCTCATAAGAAGTGCCCCAAAGGAAACGCATCAAATGTCCCTATGGCGCTTGGTCGTCACGTCAAGCATAAATCATTCCAGAAAAATATTTATATGAAGAATCAATGACTTAAGGGTATCTCTAAATTCCGCATGGATTTTTTTACGCTCCATGTGTAAAGTTTCCCGACAAAAAGTTAATGCAATGAGCCACGAGGTTCCCGTTGACCGAAAATTGACCCACCTACGGAGCAATCCACCGAAGGATGTCGTCCGCGCTAAACATGGCTTTTGCGCCATGTGCTTGTGGGGTTTCGGTTTGGGTTTGCGCGGTTTTGACAGGTTTTCTCGATGAGGTAGGTCTGTGTCGCCATCAGGTTCAGCACCTCACGCAATTGCTTGGCGCCCTTTTTTTTCCGAGCAGCAGTGTCGGCATCAAGGGTTTGAGCGCGGCGTGCGCGTACGCATGGTTGATCCGGTCGACTTCGCGCAGGGCGGCCCGCTCGTGGGCGTATGGCCAAAGAACACATCGAGCTCTGCCTGAATGCTCATGCGCATGCCGGTCAGCAACAGCGCCACCAGGGTCGGCAACGGCAAGGTGAAGGCTGCCCGTCTCATTAA
>JARXKM010000252.1:1679-7109 GCA_030272785.1 Pseudomonadota bacterium | reverse complement strand
TTTTTTCGCCCCTGCAACCCGCACAACTTGGGGTCACACAACTTGGGGTCAGGTCCACACAACTTGGGGTCAGGTCTGACAATCGGACATTTCGGTGGGGTCAGGTCTGACAATCGGACATTTTTCTGGGGTCAGGTCTGACAATCGGACAAAATTGCCGTTGAGTCGTGGAAAAACTGACGGACTCGTCGCAAACGCCTACTGCAAAGTTGCCCGGCATATCAGACGGGCAGCCGCGGACTCCAGTAAATGTCCGATTGTCAGACCTGACCCCAGTCGATTGTCCGGTTGTCAGACCTGACCCCGGAAAAATGTCCGATTGTCAGACCTGACCCCAGCACGGAATTTGACCCCAGCATAGAATTTTACTTGACAGTGCAAGTAATCGGCATATACTTGCGTAATCATGTATTTATACAGTTAAACGAAAGGATATTGATGATTACCTCGCCGACCACCGCGCCCACCGATTTTTGCCTGCGCCTGGCGCGCGCCCATGCAGTGCTGATCCGCCGCTTCGACAGCGCCCTCGGCAACCACCACGGCATCAGCTTCGGCGACTTCCAGGTGCTGAACCACTTGAGCCGCGCCCCCGGCGGCCGCCTGCGCCGGGTCGACCTGGCCGAGCGGCTCGGCTTGACCGCGTCGGGCGTCACGCGCACCCTGCTGCCGCTGGAAAAAATCGGCCTGGTCACGCGCCAGCACGATCCGCGCGATGCGCGCGTCGGCTTCGCCGCCGTCACTCCCGCCGGCGAGGAGCTGCTGGCGCACGCCACCACCACCACCGACATGGTCAGCAGCGACTTGCTCAAATCGGTCGACGCCGACCGGCTGACTGCCATGTCGGACCTGTTCGGCCAGTTGGCCGGCATCACCGCTTCGACCACCTGACCAGGCAACGACCATGACCGATCCCCGTGCCGTACGCGCCGCCCTGATGCGCGAACCGAACTTTCGCTGGATGATGGCGGGCGGCGCCATCTCGTTGCTGGGCGACCAGTTCACCCTGATCGCCCTGCCCTGGCTGGTGCTGCAGCTGACCCACGACGCGCTCGCGCTCGGCCTGGTCATCGCCGTGATGGGCATCCCGCGCGCCATCTTCATCCTGATCGGCGGCGCGCTGGTGGACCGCTATTCGCCCAAACGCGTGTTGATGCTCACCAAGTACGCCAACGCGGCGCTGCTGGGTCTGCTCGCCGCGCTCGTGCTCAGCGACCACGTCACGCTGCCGCTGGTCTACACGCTGGCGCTCGGCATCGGCCTGGCGTCGGCGTTCAGCATCCCGTCCGGCACCTCGATGCTGCCCAACGTGGTGGCGCCGCAGCAGTTGCAAATGGCCAACGGCATCCTGATGGGCATGCGCGTGCTCACCGCGCTGGCCGGCCCACTGCTGGCCGGTCTGCTGATCGCGCTGTCCGGCCATGGCCAGGGCGAGGCCGGCATCGCCGATACCCGCGGCCTCGGCATCGCCTTCGCCTTCGACGCGCTCACCTTCGCCGTCACCATCTGGACCTTGCAGCGCGTGCAACTGCACGCCGAGGCCGTGCGCGCCGCCCCGCAGCGCGTCATGCAGGCGGTCGGCAGCGGCCTGGCGATGGTCTGGCGCGACGCCGAGATGCGCAGCGCCTTCGTCTATTGGGGCGTGATTTCCTTCGTCATCGGCGGCATCATGCAGGTGGCGCTGCCGGTGCTGGCCAGCACCCGGCTCGGCGGCGCCGCCGCGCTCGGCCTGATCATGGGCGCGCACGCGGCCGGCAACCTGCTCGGCATGGGCCTGTCTTCGCTCAAGGGCAACTTTCGCGTCGGCACGCTCGGCACCACCTTGCTGACGGTCGATGCGCTCGCCGGCGTGCTGCTGATGTTCATGGGCGCGATCGGCGCCGCCTGGCAAGCCGCCTTGCTGATGCTGGTGCTCGGCACCCTGGCCGGGTTCATGCAGGTGGCGGTGTTTACCTGGATCCAGCGGCGTGTGCCGCGCGAGATGCTGGGCCGCACCATGAGCATCTTCATGTTCATCCTGATGGGACTGGCGCCGCTGGCCGCCTCGCTCACCGGTCTGGTCATGCAGCATGTCAGCCTGGTCCAGCTGTTCGTCGGCGCCGGCGTGTTCCTGCTGTGCGGCACCGTGCTGGCGTTCGCGCTCACGCCGATGCGCGCGATGAACGATGCGAAATCGGCTACGATAGCCGCTTCGACGCCCACCACCTGACGCCATGCCGACATTTGCCGCCAACCTGAGCCTGATGTTCGGCGAAGTGCCGTTCATCGATCGCTTCGCGGCCGCCCGCGCGGCGCGCTTCGACGCGGTCGAGTTCCTGTTCCCGTATGCCTTCGAGGCCGGCCAGATCGCCGCGCGGCTGGCGCGCCACCAGTTGCAGCTGGTGCTGTTCAACCTGCCGGCCGGCGATTGGGCCGCCGGCGAGCGCGGCATCGCCTGCGATCCGCGCCGCGTCGGCGAATTCCAGGATGGCGTGGCGCTGGCGCTCGACTACGCCGCCGAACTCGGTGTGCGCCAGCTGCACTGCCTGGCCGGCAAGCTGCCGCCCAACGTCACCCCCGAGCGCGCCCACGCCACCTATGTCGCCAACCTGCGGTTCGCCGCCGCCGCCTGCCGCGCGCACGGCCTGCGCCTGCTGATCGAGCCGATCAATACTTTCGATATCCCCGGCTATTTCCTCAGCCGCAGCGGCCAGGCGCTGGCCGTCATCGACGAGTGCGGCGCCGACAACCTGCTGCTGCAGTACGACATCTATCACATGCAGCGCATGGAGGGCGAACTGGCCAACACGCTGCGCGCCAACCTGCCGCGCATCGGCCACATCCAGCTGGCCGACAACCCCGGCCGCCACCAGCCGGGCACCGGCGAGATCAACTTCCCGTATCTATTCCACCTGCTCGACGAGCTCGGCTACGCCGGCTGGATCGGTTGCGAATACATCCCCACCGGCGCCAGCGCCGCCAGCCTCGGCTGGCGCGATGCGTGGCTGCTCCATCCATCCGTACCACTGAGCGAGAAAACACCATGATCGAAGGCTTGCGCACCGTCATCTATCCCGTCACCGACCTGGCCGCCGCCACCGCCTGGTACCAGCGCGTGCTCGAGCGCGAGCCGTACTTTGACGAGCCGTATTACGTCGGCTTCGAGGTCGGCGGCTTCGAACTGGGCCTGATCCCCGACGGCGTACCTGGCAGCGCCGGCGCCACCGCCTACTGGGGCAGCGCCGACATCGGCGCCGAAGTGCAGCGCCTGCTCGCGCTGGGCGCGCTGGCCGACGCCCCCGTCACCGACGTCGGCGGCGGCATCAGCGTGGCCACCTTGCGCGATCCGTACGGCAATCTGTTCGGCGTGATCCAGAATCCGCACTTCGATCGCGCCAAGGTCCGTTGAACTTGACATCGAGCAAGATGAGCAGGGGCTAGACGGGCAAGAATATCTCCTTCCGGCACGCCTTTCCGCGCGGCCTGAAAGGACCCATGACCGCCCGTCGCCCCCTGTTCGTCCGGTTCGCCCTGTTTGTCCTGCTGATCGTGTGTGCCGGCGCCCTGCTGGGCGGCTGCGCCACGACCAACGTCAGCCTGCAGGAGGTGCGCGAGTTCGCCGACCAGTCGGCCAAGCTGGGCGCCTATGCCGAACTGTCGACCCGCTTTCGCGATACCTACGCACGCGAACAGCTGTACCTGTCACCGGCCGCCGAACGCATCGGCAAGGAGACTGACCTCAAGCGGCGCGCCGTGTACGACGATTTCCAGAGCGCCCAGAAAGCGGTGGTGCTGTACATGCAGACGCTCAGCCTGCTCGCGGGCGACGCCCGCTACGACCTGACCGACCGCCTCGACGACCTCGGCAACGGCCTCAAGGCGAACGCCGAGACCGGACTCGAACAGAAGCACGTGATCGCCTACACCGGCCTGACGCGCCTGCTCACGCGCGTGATCGCCTCCGGCTACCAGGGCCGCAGCGTCGAAACCATGGTGCGCGACGGCGACCGCGACCTGCAGACCCTGCTCGACGCGATGCTGACCCTGACGCGCTTCTACGCCAAGACCAACGACAACGAGAAAAAGACCATCCTCGGCATCTTCGACATCGAGATCCCGTTCGCCACGCGGCCGCAGGACCGCATGCTGGTGACCCTGGCCAAGGTGCATTACCTGAACAAGTCGGCCGAATACAAGATTCTCGACAAGCGCTACGAACTGGCGGTGCAGGGCTTGACCAAGGTGTCGCTGGGCCATCAGAAGCTGCGCGAGCACCTCGCCGACCTGCACGGCGGCGAAATCCGCACCATTCTGGCCAGCTACGTGCGCGACCTGCAAACGATCCGCGGCGGCCTGGGCGCCACCCCCTAACTGAACGACAGCGAAAGGCGCGCGATGAATACCGATACCGACCCCAACGGCCTGGCCACCGTGCCGCAGATCGAGGCGCTGGCGGACCAGTTGTCAGCCTGCGCCGACCAGATCCACGCGCGCGTGATGAAGGACATCAAGGCGCATAACGGCGGCCCGATCGGCGACGCCGACCAGGCCACCGCGCGCGCCCTGCTCGACGACGAGGTGCTGCTGCGCCAGCGCGCCAACAGTCTGTACGCCGACGCCGCCACCTACGTCGTCAAGACGCTCGGCAAGCCGCAGCAGCATGTGATCGAACTGACGGTGGCGGCGGCCGAAAAGATCCGCAAGATCGCCTTGATCGGCGACGTCGTCGGGCTGGTCGGCGGCCTGCTGTCGCTGGCCGGCGCCGCCGCCACCGGCCAGGCCGCGCCGATCCTGGCCGCGCTCGACAAGATCCGCACCCAGGTCAAGGCGGTGCAGGCCGATCAGCCGAAGCCGCCCGTCAAGCCGGCCTGAGCGCCGCGGGGTGGCGTCCGCGTCTGCGCCGGCGCCGGCGACGCCGCGGGCGCGCGTGCGGCCATGTTCATCGCGCCCCGATCGCGCTACACTTGTAACAGCCCAGCCACCGGCTCGGCGATCCGGAAAAGGTGCCCCGATGAATGGCCTTGACCAGGAGCAGCTCGCGCTCCTGAAATCGATGCTGGAACGGCGCCGCGACGCCCTTGCGCGGCAAGCCGACGCCGCGCGCGCCGGCGCGGGCGAGTTGGCGGTCGAGGAAGTCGAGACGTCCCCCGCCGACAAGGCCACCGTGCGCCTGCTCAACGACCTGGCGCAAGAGGCCGCCGGCCACAACGCGGCGCAGATGCGCATCCTCAAGCGGGCGCTGGCCCGGTTCGACGACGGCAGCTATGGCGACTGCGAACAATGCGGCAACCCGATCGGTTTTTCGCGCCTGCAGGCGCGTCCCGAAGCGCGCCTGTGCATCACTTGCCAAACGCGCGCCGAACGCCACTAGCGTCCACTAGCGTCCACTAGCGCCGCAACTCCCGGCCCGGGCCAGCCCCTGGCACGCTAGCACATGTCGCTAGCACATGT
>JARXKM010000252.1:0-1579 GCA_030272785.1 Pseudomonadota bacterium | reverse complement strand
CGCTAGCACATGTCGCTAGCACATGTGCTGGCCGCCGTTGATGGCGATGTTCGCGCCCGTCACGAAGCCGGCCGCGTCCGACGCCAGGTAGGCCACCAGGCCGGCCACCTCCGCCGGTTCGCCCAGCCTGCCCACCGGAATCTGCGGCAAGATGGCCGACTGCACCTCGACCGCCGGCAACTGCGTCACCCGCCTGGTGCGCAGGTAACCGGGCGAGACGGTGTTGACCGTGATGCCGTGGCGCGCCACCTCCAGCGCCAGCGCCTTGGTAAAGCCATGCATGCCGGCCTTGGCCGCGGCGTAATTGGCCTGGCCGGGCGCGCCGCGCTGGGCATTGACCGAGGAAATGTTAATGATCCGCCCCCAGCGCTGCGCCATCATCGGCTCGAGCGCCTGCTTGCTCAGGTTGAACACGCTGTCGAGGTTGGTGTGCAGCACACCGGACCAGTCGGCGAACGCCATGTCGCGCACGCTGGCGTCGCGCACGATGCCGGCGTTGTTGACGAGCAAGTCAAGCCGCCCCATCTCGGCGAGCAGTTGTTGCAGCATCCATTCGGTGTCGGCATAGTTGCTCACATCGACCTTGTAGGCGCGCAAGCGGCAGCCTTCGTCGCGCTGGGCCGCCAGCCAGCCTTCCGGGCTCGGGTTGGCCGGCGAATAGGTCGTCGCCACCCGGAATCCGGCCGCATCAAGTCGCCGGCACAGCGCTGTCCCCAGCCCGCCCATACCACCCGTTACCAACGCCACCCTGAGTTTTTCCATGCTCGCCCGCCTTCCAGAAGTGATTCACGTCAGCACCGCGGTCGCGGCGTGAAGGAACCAGTCTATGAGGCTTGCCAAGGGCAATATTGAGCAATATCAAGGCGCATGCTAAGAAGTCAATATTGCCGGCAGGATTTGCGTCGCGACGTCGCTCAGGCGATGATGGCCGGCATGCTCAGCGGATCGAAATCGACCCAGTCGCCGCCGACGATGCTGCCTTCGGCGCGCTCGAGATGGTGGGCGCCGAGATCGCGCAGCACCTCGAGCGCGCGCTGTTCGCCGGCGGCGTCGTCGACCGCCACTGCCACCAGCATGCCCGGCTTGCGCGGCTCGAGCTGGTTTTCGCCGCCCTGCTCGGCTTCGCCGCCTTCCTTCATCTTCGAAAAACTGAACAGCGAGCCCACATGGGCGCCGACCAGCCCGCCGACGATCGGCCCGACCGGCCCGGTCACCACCGCGGTGGCGGCGCCGAGCGCGACGCCGACCACGCCGCCGGCAGCGGCGCCTTCGAGCACGCCGATCGGGGTTTCCTTGGCACCGGCCGAGACCTGGTGGTCGCCGCCGATCGGGGTCAGGTCGTGCTGGCCGGGCTGGTTGACGAAGAAGGCGCTGATCTGCCCTTCGCGAAAACCGGCGCCCAGCAGTTCACTGCGCGCCTGGTCGACTTCGTCCTGGAGTTGAAAATGGCCTGCAATCACGGTGGACATGCTGTACTCCCGTTGCGTTAATCGTGGATCAAGCATGCGCCAAGCCGGCCGCGGCCACTGTACGCTAGCGAACAGAATTGCACGCTAGAGCGGCAGCGTCGCACCACACT
>JARXKM010000021.1:29513-33572 GCA_030272785.1 Pseudomonadota bacterium | reverse complement strand
CGACAAGACCTACGGCGTCAGCTGGAAACTGCACGGCACCTATAACGGCAAGCCGATCACCGGCGGCGGCAAGGCCGGCGCGGTGCTCTCGCTCAAGCAACAGAGCTCGCCGTTTCCGGTGTTCGCCGAGTTTCGCATGGGCGCCACCCATGTCAGCGCCGAAGGCACCGTGACGCGCCCGGCCAAGTTGGCGGCGATCGACCTGAAGCTCAAGGTGGCCGGCGCCAGCATGGCGCAGTTGTATGCTGCGACCGGCGTGTTGTTGCCGGAAACCCCGGCCTACAGCACCGAAGGACGGCTGATCGGCGCCATCGACGGCAACAGCAGCCACTGGACGTACGACAAGTTTACCGGCAAGGTCGGCAGCAGCGACATCAGCGGCCACTTGGAATTCCAGACCGGCAAGCCACGCGGCCGGCTCAGCGGCGAAGTGCTGTCGCATACGCTCGCCTTCAAGGACCTGGGGCCGCTGGTGGGCGCCGATTCGAACGCCAGCAAGGCCGCGCGCGGGGTCGCGCCGGTGCAGCCGGCAGGCAAGGTGCTGCCGGTCGAAACGTTCCGCACCGAGCGCTGGAAAACCGTCGACGCCGACGTCAAGTATTCGGCCGACCGCATCGTGCGCGACAAGCAGCTGCCGATCAGCAAGCTGAGCACCCACCTGGTGATGCAGGCCGGCGTGCTGACCCTGAACCCGCTCAATTTCACCATCGCCGGCGGCAGCATGGTGTCGAACATCAAGCTCGACGGCAGCGGGCGCGACGGCAAGGATGCCATCAAGGCCACTGCCAAGGTCACCGCGCGCCACCTGCAGATCAAGCAACTGTTCCCCACCATCGACAAGATGCAGGCAACGGTCGGCGAAGTGAACGGCGACGCCCAGCTATCGGCCACCGGCAATTCGATCTCGACCTTGCTGGCCAGCTCGAACGGCGAACTCAAGACCTTGATCAACCAGGGTTCGGTGAGCAAGCTGTTGCTCGAGGAAGCCGGCCTGAACATCGGCAACGTCGTGCTCACCAAGCTGTTCGGCGACAAACCGGTCAAGCTCAACTGCATGGCCACCGATTTCGCCGTCACCAACGGCCTGATGCAGACGCGCACCTTTGTCGTCGACACCGACGAAGCGGTCATCACCGCCGACGGCACCGTCAACCTGGCCGACGAACAGATGAACCTGACGTTGCGCCCGCAAACCAAAAGCCTGCGCATTTTCTCACTGCGCGCGCCGCTGCACGTGAGCGGCCCGTTCAGCCAGCCGAAGGTCAGCGTCGACAAGGGCGTGCTGGCGCTCAAGGCGGGCGGCGCGGTGGCGCTGTCGGCGCTCGCGCCGCTGGCCGCCTTGCTGCCCTTGATCAATACTGGCCCCGGCCAGGACAGCGCCTGCGGCCAGTTGCTCGCCGCCGCCCGCGTCAAACCGGTGGCGCCGCCGCCGGCCGCGCACGCCCGGCGCTGATAGGATGCCGGTGCCGGATGCCGCGCCTGGCGCCTGGGGCATATCTGCTTCGCAACACTGTGTGCGTTGCCGAACAGACCGGCCAGGTCGCAGCCTCTACTCTGTGTCTCAACGGTGCAGGTGAAACATGCCGCGCCGCGAGCTTAACAATAAATAAGCAATAAATAATATCCCCACCATTGAGGACTAAAAATGAAAAACCTGAAAATCGTTTCGACCCTGCTCGCCGCCCTGATGTTGTCGACCGTCGTCGGTTGCGCATCGACTGCGACCGACAAGCATGAGACCCCGGGCCAGTATATCGACGATGCCGCCATCACCACCGGCGTCAAGGCCGCCATCCTGAATGCGCCGACGCTGAAAGTGTCGGAAATCAACGTCGAGACCTACAAAGGCGTCGTCCAGTTGAGCGGCTTCGTCAGCTCGGCTGAAAACATCGCGACCGCATCGTCGGTCGCGCGTTCCGTGAATGGCGTGAAATCGGTCAAGAACGACCTGCGCCTGAAGTAATTCCATCTTTCACAGGAGAATCCTATGAACACCATCAAACAAATCGTCGCCGCTGCCTCGCTGGTCACCGTGGCCCTCGGCCTGGCAGGCTGTGCCGGCATGTCGGGCCAGGACAAGAACACCGCCATCGGCGCGGGCGTCGGCGCAGTTGCCGGCAGCGTGCTGACCGGCGGTAGCACGGTCGGCACCGTTGGCGGCGCAGCCGTCGGCGGCGTGATCGGCAACCAAGTCAAGACCACCAAGTAAGCGTTCTGTCAGTATCCCGCGGGGTCAGTGCCGGCATTCGGACACGGCCCCAGCGGTGGCGTCAAATAAGCCGATCACGGCCTGCGCCGGAAGTACCCCAACCCAGGAGCACCACATGCAAACCCTCAAAAATATCGTCGTCAGCGCTTCGCTCGTCACTTTGGCCCTTGGCCTGGCTGGCTGCGCCGGCATGTCGAACCAGGACAAGAACACCGCAGTTGGCGCCGGCATCGGCGCAGTTGCCGGCAGCGTACTGACTGGCGGCAGCCCGATCGGCGCCGTTGGCGGTGCAGCAGTTGGCGGCGTGATCGGCAACCAGGTCAAGACCAGCCGTTAATACGCAGCTGCCTTGCCCGCAGGAACGAACGCCCTGCTCGCCGGGGCGTTTTGCATTGCGGGCGCGGGATATTTGGCCGCGGTGACAGCCCGTGTGTGCGGATATTCCATCGACGGCGGCGGCGCGCACCTGTTCTGATGATCGAGGTAGCCGTCATGGCGACGGCCAAGGCGTGGCGGCATTGAGGGCAGCGCCTTGATCGCACGCTCAGCGCACCCTCAGCGCACCCCAAGCGCAGCGGCTTATTCGAAGGCGGTGGCCAGGGCCTGTTCGCCCGCTTCCTTGACGATCTCGTAGCACTTGCACGACGCCGCCGCCAGTCCGGCGACGTCGAGGATCTCGATGTTGCCGCGGCTGTAGATGATCAGCCCCTGCTGCTGCAGTGCGCTGGCCGCCTTGGTCACGCCGACCCGCCGCACGCCGAGGGCATGGGCGAGGAATTCGTGGGTGAGATGGAATTTGTCGGACTGCAGGCGGTCGCGCGTGATCAGCAGCGAACGCGCCAGGCGCGCCTCCAGCACGTGGAAGCGGCTGCACACGGCGATCTGGAGGGCCTGCGCCAGCAAGGTGTCGGTGTAACGGTACAGCACCCGCTGCAGCGACGGATTACGCGCGAACGCGGCCCGAAACAGCGTGCTGTCCATGCGGCTGGCGCGACCGGCGCGCTGGACCACGGCGCGCACCTGGGCCACTTCGTGACCGAGCGCCACGGTGGCGCCCAACATGCCTTCGCGGCCGACCAGCCCGACCTCGAGCGTCATGCGCCCCTCGGCCACGCCCAACAGCGAAATGAGGCTGTCGTGCGGAAAATAGATGGAGTGAATCAGGCCGCCCGGCTCGTACAACACCTCGCCGACCTCGACCTGCACCGGCTCGAGCAGCGACGCCAGCCGCGCGAAGTCGTGTTCGGGCAAGGCGCCCAACAGCAGGTTGCCCGATCTCGCCGCGGCCTCGGGGGCCGCTGCGAAATTCACTGATCCCTCGCGGCTCGGTTGCGTGTGTTGAAACATATTTCTCGTCTGGCAGCGATCATTATCAGGAACCATTTGTTAAACGGAACGCCTTACATTTACAAACAATTTGAATCAGCGTAACGGCTATAAAAGCGAAAGTATGTACGGTGACGCACGGAACGGCGCCATGTTCCCAGCGAGAATGATGCCAATCAAGAGGACGCTGCGCAGCGCCCGGCCGCAGCCGGAACAGCCATGCAGGCGGCCAAAATATAACCAAAAGGAAGCATCATGAACGCACCGCTGATTCAAAAAGGCAGCACCCACCACCCGATGATGATCATCGCGGCGATTGCCGTCGTCCTGTTCTGCCTGGCCGGCACCGCCGCCATCATGGGCTGGATTCCCTCCTCCATCAGCGGCAACACCGCCGCCGGTCGCGGCGACCTGACCGAGGCCGACCGCATGGCGCTGGCCGCCAAGATGGACGCCCCGGCACCGTACCAGCAACTGGCCGCGCCGGTGGCGCAGCAGCAGCCACAGCAGCAGCAGCAGCAGCA
>JARXKM010000021.1:17336-29413 GCA_030272785.1 Pseudomonadota bacterium | reverse complement strand
CAGCAGCAGCAGCAGCAGCAAGAACGATACGTGCCATCGCAAACGGCGCAGAACTATGCGACACCGAAAACAGCGCAACACTACGCGCCGTCACCACGCGTCGTTGAAACGCCTTCGAACTATCGTCCGGAACAAGTCGCTGCCGCGGCGCCGGCCAAGAATTGGTGTGCCAATTGCGGCAATGTCGAATCGGTGCGCGAGATTGCCACCCGCGCCCAGGGCAGCGGCGTGGGCGCGGCCGGCGGCGCGATCCTCGGCGGCCTGCTCGGCAACCAGCTCGGCGGCGGCCACGGCCGTCAGCTCGCCACCGTCGCCGGCGCAGTCGGCGGCGCGGTGGTCGGCAACCAGGTCGAGGGCAACATGAAGGCCACGCACAGCTACGAGATCCGGGTCCGCCTGGACGATGGCACCGCGCGCACCTTCCATCAGCAAAACGCCCCTGGCTGGCACGACGGCGACCGCGTGCGCGTGGTCAACGGCGTACTGCACTCGGTGCGCTAACGACGGGCTCAGCGCGCGACCAGCCGGCGGCGGCGCTGCCGCCTGTGCCAAAAAACTACGCCATGCGGCAATCTGCGCATGGCGTTTTGTTTTCTAAGGTGCAATGTGCGACACCGAACGGATTTGCAACTTGGCAAGCCTCAAGATGAATTGTGCCCGCTGAGGGCGCTTCGCAACCACCCATCAGGAGCGCAACATCATGAACAAACTCACCTGGATCGGCACCATTGTTTGGGGACTTTTCGTCGCCGGATTTGGTCTAACTGGTACCGGCGCAGGCATTGGCGGCAGTGACATTCAGCCGCAAGACGTCATGTTCCTGATCGCCGGCGGCACGGTGACGTGCCTGATCGGGGTGGTCGGCCTGGTTGGATTCATGGGATGGGTGCCGGGGTTGCGGACTGAGCAAAAAAGTTATTCTTAATGTACGCCAGCGAACCGACCGCTTGCGGCCAACCGGGAATACTGGCTTCACGACGCACCAGTCGTTTTATCATCTAACGAGGACTCCATCATGCTCTATACCATCGCAATTATTCTCCTGATCCTGTGGGTGCTTGGCCTGGTCACTTCTTACACCGTCGGCGGTTTTATTCACATCCTGCTCGTCGTTGCCGTCATCATGATCCTGGTTCGCCTGATCAGCGGTCGAGGCATCTAGCGCGCCGTTCGCGGACCCGGCAAGAAGCTGCCCGATCCGTTTCGCGGTCGCGCCCCGTTTTTGAACGGACGCGACTACGAAACGGATTTTTCTATGGGAGAGACGATATGCATACCTTATCGAAGTGGAGCAAGACGACGCTCGGCGCGACCGTGCTGACCTTGGCCGCGTCGGGCTGCGCCAACATGAACGAGACGCAGCGCGGCACCGCGACCGGGGCCGGCATCGGTGCCGGGCTCGGTGCCATCCTCGGCGCCAGCACCGGCGGCGGCGGCAGCGGCCGCACGGCCGGCGGCGCAGTGATCGGCGCTGCCGCAGGCGGGCTGATCGGCAACATCTGGTCGAAGCGCATGGAGCAGCAGAAGCAGCAGATGGAACAGGCGACCCGCGGTACCGGCGTGCAGGTGAGCCAGACGCAGGACAACCGGCTCAAGCTGGAGATTCCCAGCGACGTCTCGTTCGACACGGGGCGCGCCGACATCAAGCCGAACTTCCGGCCCGTGCTGGAGCGCTTCGCCGGCACGCTCAACGAAAATTCAGCCACCACCGTGACCATCATCGGGCACACCGACAACACCGGCAGCGATGCCATCAACGAGCCGCTGTCGGTCGACCGCGCGGCGCGCACGCGCGACTTCCTCACCGCGCGCGGAGTGGCGACTAACCGCATCGTCATCGAAGGGCGCGGCGAACGCGAGCCGGTCGCGGCGAACACCGATCCGGCCGGGCGCGCGCGCAACCGCCGCGTCGAGATCTACGTCGCCGAACGCGACACGCGCAGCTGAGCGGCGACCTGCGCGGCGACCTGCGCGCCGGCTTACAGCCAGCCGGCGTCGCGCGCCAGCCGGAACGCATCGATCCGGTTGGCCGCGTCGAGCTTGCTGATCGCCTCCGACAGGTAGTTGCGCACGGTGCCCTCGGACAAATGAATCTGCTTGGCGATCTCGGCCGAACTCCTGCCTTCGCCGGCCAGCCGCAGCACCTGGCGTTCGCGCTCGGTGAGCGGATCGTCGCGCCCGCTCCAGCCTTCCAGCGCCAGCTCCGGCGCCACCGCCCGCCCGCCCGCCTGCACGCTGCGGATCGCCGCCGCCAGCGTGTCGGCCGGCGCGTCCTTGAGCAGATAGCCGCGCACCCCGGCCGCCAGCGCGCGCCGCAGGTAGCCCGACCTGGCGAAGGTGGTGACGATGATCACCTTGCACGGCAGGCGCTGGGCGGCCAGCGCGGCGGCCAGTTCGAGCCCGGTCATCAACGGCATCTCGATGTCGGTGAGGACGATGTCCGGCCGCAGTTGCGCGCACAGCGCCAGCGCGTCGCGGCCGTTGCCGGCGCAGCCGACCACGTCGAGGTCGGGCTCCAGTTTGAGCAGCGCCGCCAGCGCGCCGAGCACCAGCGCCTGGTCCTCGGCAATCAGCACGCGGATCATGCCGGCGCCCCGGCCGGCAGACGCAATTCCAGCGCCAGCCCGCGCTCGACGCTCAAAGCGAGCTTGCCGCCGAGCGCGGCGATGCGCTCGTGCATCCCGGTCAGCCCGTTGCCGTGGCGCAGCTGTGCGCCGCTGGCCAGGTGCGCGCCATTGTCGGCGATGCGCAGCACGATCATGCCGTCGGTCAGCGTCAGGGTCAGCTCGCAGCGGGTGGCGCCGGCGTGGCGCACGATGTTGGTGACCGCCTCGCGCAGCGCCAGCGACATGACGTTTTCGGCGGCGGGCGGCAGCGCCAGCGCCTGCACGTCGGCGCGCAGTTCGATGCTGGCCGCGGCCAGGCTGGCGCGCGCGCCGGCCAGCTCGTGCGCGAAGCCGGTCTGGCGGTAGCCGCTGACGGCACTGCGTACTTCGGACAGCGCCTCGCGCGCGCTGCGCTCGATGTCGCCGATCTCGCGCCGGCAGGCGGCCGGATCGCGCTCGAACAACTTGCCGGCCAGTTCGGCCTTGAGCGTGATCAGCGACAGCGTGTGGCCGAGCAAGTCGTGCAGGTCGCGCGAGATGCGTTCGCGCTCGGCGATGGTGGCCATCTGCTCGACCTCTTCCTGCTTGCGCAGCAACTGGTCGCGCGAACGCGACAGGCGCGCATCCATGACGTTGCCGAGCCCGACGAGCGTACCGACGATCAGCACCGGCATCAGAAAGTCGAGCGCGAAGCCGGGCAGCGCGCTGGCCACCAGCGCCGCCGTCAGCAGCACCGCCAGTAGCGCGGCGTAGGCGCGGCCGGGCGTGCGAATGCCGGCGCACATGCCGCAGGCATAGATGAAGAAGGTGCTGGCGCCGAAATTGTGCGGCGCCCACAGCGCGCCGAACAGGCACGTGAGCACGATCAACAACGCCCGCGCCGGCCCCACGCTCCAGTAGCTGGCGAAGTAGAGCGGCGGGTACACCAGCAAGGTCGCGCCGAGCAGCGCCAGCTCGCGCCAGGACGGCGCCACGTGCAGGTATTTCCACAGCATGAAACTGAGCATCAGGATCCACAGGTAGGGCGCCTTGCCGAAGCGCGGCGGCAGCCATGGCCGGCTTGCCAGTTGCCGCAAGGTGTCAATGTGCTTCATGGGAGATCGCTTTCCTGGTGATGGGTCGGAGCTATCCTCGAACGCTATCACGCCTGCTGTGCCGGCGCCAGATGCAAAGCGCGCCGGCGTAGGTGACAAACGTCATGGGGAAAATCAAGATGGCATCGTCCGCGCCGGCGCATATTGGCATGCGTGACATGCGCATCAGCAAGAATTGACGACGACCAACTCCGCGAGGTCCCCATGAGCAATGTTGGCGAGCTGCCCTCCCCCGACGCGAACGACTGCGCGATCTGGAATCCGTCCGCCGCGGCCCGCTGGAGCCTGTTGTTTACGCCGGCGTTCGGCGCGTTCATCCACATGCACAACTGGCGCGCGCTCGGCCAGCCGGAACGGGCGGCCTCGGCGCGGCGCTGGTTTTACGCCAGCCTGTGCCTGCTGGCCCTGCAGATCATCACCGGCGCGTTCAACGCCAGGCTGGGCAGCGAGCCGCTGTTGCTGCATCCGCTAGGCCTGCTGTTCCTGCTGGTGTGGTATTTCGGCGCCGCGCGCCAGCAGATGCTGCTGGTCAGGCAGCGCTACGGCAGGCGCTACCCGCGCAAGTCGTGGGACAGCGTGCTGGTCGGCGCCGTCATGGCCGGCGCGGCGTATGCGTTCGCGCGGGCGATGCTGTCGCTGCTGCTGGTCGCGCTCACGTGAAATTGGCTGCACGGCTGGAAAATATGCGCTACCACTTTGATCATGTCGAACCTGCCGCATGGGTGCCGCATGACCACAGTTGAACGTCTCAACTACCTGCGGGTTGCATTGGTGCTGACCGGCATCGCCTGCCTTGCCCTCTACCCCTTGATGCGCTTCTGGCCTTCTGGCTGGGCGTGGCACCTCGGCCATTCCAGCTACCCGATGATGATCGTCGGCATCTACGCGACGCTCGGCGTTTTCCTGATCCTGGCCGCGCGCAATCCGCTCGCCAACCTGAGCCTGATCTGGTTCACGGTCTGGTCGAGTGTCGTGCACGGTGCCATCATGGCGGTTCAGGCGCTCACCGAGGCCGGCCAGACCGGCCATCTGATGGGCGATGTGCCGGCGCTGTTGGTGGCAGCGGCCGCGCTGGCCGCGCTCACCCCGCGTGGCGCCGATGCGCAAGTGGTTGAGGGCGTTTGACATTCTCGGCCGCCGGCGAAGGTCAACATCGGCGGCGCTGGCAAACGGCCAATCGGCCGGTTTTGGTTTATGCTTGGCCTCCAACGCCATCGGACACCGGAGCCAACATGACATTTCGCCTGATCGCACTGCCTCTTTGCGCACTCGCTTGCGCCCTCGCCGCCCAGCCGGCCATGGCGCAGACCTTCAAGCCGGGCTTATGGGAGATCAACAACAAGATGGGCGGCGGCGGTGGCCAGCTGGCCGGCGCGATGGCCATGGCGCAGCAGCAACTGGCCGGCATGGAGCCCGGCCAGCGCAAGCAGATCGAAGCCATGATGGCCAAGCAAGGCGTGGTCATCAGCAACGACGGCGTCGTCGCCAAGATGTGCGTCACGCCGGAAATGGCGGCCAGGCAGCAGTTGCCGATCCAGCAGCATGGCAATTGCAGCTACCAGCACGCGCCGGTGGTCGGCAACAGCATGTCGTTCTCGTTCTCCTGCACCAATCCGCAGGCGAACGGCGAAGGCCGCGCAACCTTCACCAGCCCGGTTGCGTATGCCGCCAGCACGCGCGTGACCACCACCGCCACCGGCTCCGCCGAAACGCTCACCATCGAGTCGGCCGGCCGCTGGCTGGGCGTCGACTGCGGCGCCATCAAGCCGGTGCTACTGCCCGCGGCGCCGTAAACGCTGGCGCCGCGCGCGCCGCCATGCGCGCAAATGTTGCCGGGAGATATGTAACGACGAACTAAGTGCGGTAACGTACAAAGTTTGCGGGGGTGCGCGCCGTATACTGTCCCTTTCGTACCAGCATCATCAGACCCCCCATGCTTGCCACACTCGAGCGCATCGTTCCCCACACAGGGCGGATCGACCAGCTCGTCGACCTGGTCGACAAATTGCGGCCGCGCCACCCCAGCCAGGCTGGCGTCACCGCCGCCAACGTCCAGGCGCTGACCGCCCTACTCAAAGGCAATCCCGACCTGGCCGCGCGGCTCGGCGCATCGCTGTGCAGCCTGCTGGCGCAGCGCCGCCACGCCAGCTTGTACACCGACATCGGCATCCTGTCGAACGACGGCTTCGTGGTCGAACTGAAACGCCGCATCGCCTACCGCTTCCTGCCGCCGGCGCTCGACGACAACTACCTGAGCGACGCCATCGACCAAGTGCTGTTCGTCGACACCGATTACCGCTGGATCAACGCGGTGCCGACCGCCGACTGGCTGGCCCTGTTCGACGTGATCGCCGCCGCCACACCGCGCGAACACGCCGGCGCGGCCCGCGCGACCACCGTGCTGGGCATGCTCGACGCGATCCGCACGCTGTCGTGCCGGGTCTGCGCGCTCGGCCTCGAGCCGCGCCTGATCCGCAGCAATCCCGACATCGAGACCTTCGATTCGCCGTTCCTGATGCAAAACATCGAGGTCACCCACTACCTCGACGGCTACGCGCGCATGATGGCCGACGGCGCCGGCGCGCCCGAAGACGCGCGCCACCTGCTCGTCATGCTCGACCAGTGCGACACGGCGATCATCAAGATCCGCAAGAACGCCGCCAGCCAGGGCACCAGCGTGGCGCTGACCTATTTGCTGGTGGCGCTGACCCAGAGCATCGACCGGCTGCGCAAGCTGCTGTTCCTGGTCGACGTCAGCGGCGATCTGCCGAGCGCGCCGACGGTCGATCTGGTGGCCGCCGCCAACGAGGCGACGCCACCGGCGGCGCCGCCGACCAGCCTGCGGCGCGCCGGCGCCATCACCATGGTGCAGGAGCTGGTCGAGGCGCACAACACCAAGTACGAGGTGCGCGGCCTGGTGGCCGACAATATCGACCTGCTGGCGCGCAACGTCACCGAGAACGCCAGCCGCACCGGCGAGCACTACATCGCCGAAAGCCGCGCCGAGCTGTGGCACATGTTCCTGTCGTCGGCCGGCGCCGGCGTGGTGGTCGGCTGCATGGCGCTGTTCAAGACGCTGCTGGCGTACCTGCGCAGCGCGCCGCTGGTCGAAGCATTCCTGTTCAGCATGAACTATTCGCTCGGCTTCATGCTCATCCACGTGATGCACCTGACCATCGCCACCAAGCAGCCGGCGATGACGGCGGCGCGCATCGCCGCCGGGCTGTCGAGCAAGGATGGCCGCCACATCGACCTCGACACCATGGCCGAACTGATCAACAAGGTGTTCCGCACCCAGTGCGTCGCCGTGCTGGGCAACCTGGCCACGGTGATGCCGGTCGCCTGGGCGATCGCCATGCTGTGGCACAGCGTCAGCGGCGCCCACCTGGTCAGCCCCGACAAGGCGCTGCACCTGCTGCACGACATCGACCCGCTGCATAGCCTGGCGCTGCTGTACGCGGCCATCGCCGGGGTCTGCCTGTTCGTCGCCGGCCTGATCTCGGGCTACTACGACAACAAGGCGCTGTACACCCGGATGGCGCGGCGGGTCGGCCAGCTGCGCGGCCTCGGCCGGCTGCTCGGCGAGCAGCGCCTGGCGCGGCTGGCCGGCTACGTCGAAAACAATCTCGGCGGGCTGATGGGGAACTTCTATTTCGGCATCCTGCTCGGCAGCATCGGCACGCTCGGCTACCTGCTTGGCCTGCCGCTCGACATCCGCCACGTGACGTTCTCGGCCGCCAATTTCTCCACGGCGCTCGTTGCTCTCGATCATCGGGTAAGCTGGCAGTTGGCAGCCACATCGGTGGCCGGATTCCTGGCCATCGGCGCGGTCAACCTGCTGGTCAGTTTCTCGCTGGCGCTGTGGGTGGCGCTGCGTGCGCGCAAGATCGGCTTCGAGCACGGCCTGCGCCTGCTGCGGGCGATCGGCCGGCGTTTCCTGGCCGCCCCGCTCGATTTTTTCATCGGCCCGCCCCAGCAGGCCAGCGTCACGGACATACCTAAAGGATCGACATGAGCAACTCGCGCAGTGGAAATGGGATCATCCTGGCCAGCCTGATGGTGGCGATGGCGGCATGCGCGAGCTTGCCCGAGGTGGTCCCCAACAGCGCGCCGGTGGCGGCCAAGCTGAACCCGACCGTTGCCACGGCCAATGGCGCGCTGCGCGCCAAGCAGGCGGCCGCCCTGCTGGAACGGCGTTGGGCGCGCGCGACGCCGGACATGAAGGCGCTGGCGGTGCTCGAAGAGGCGGCCACGGGCGTGCCGCTGATTGCCGGCAACAAGGTCACGCTGCTGTTCGACGGCCCCGTCACCATGCGCGAAATGATGGCCGCCGCGCGCGAGGCGAAGTCGTCCATCAACCTGGAAACCTACATCTTCGACCAGGATCCGATCGGCCAGCAGTTCGCCGACCTGCTGATCGAAAAGCGCCAGCAAGGCGTCACCGTCAACGTGCTCTACGACAGCGTCGGTACGTTCGGCACGCCGCAGCCGTTTTTCGACCGCATGAAGGCGGCCGGCATCACCTTGCTTGCGTTCAACCCGGTCAACCCGGCCGCGCGGGTCGGCAAGTGGGAGCTCAACAACCGCGACCACCGCAAGCTGATGGTGGTCGACGGCAGCATCGCCTTCACCGGCGGCATCAACATCAGCAGCACCTACGCCAACAGCTCGTTCTTCGGCTCGCGCCGCAACCCGAACAAGTCGGACGGCAGGAAGGTCGGCTGGCGCGACACCCACATCAAGGTCGAAGGGCCCGCCGTGGCGGCGCTGCAATGGTCGTTCGTCAACAACTGGGTGCACCAGGACGCCGGCGAATTGCCCGAAGCGAACTACTTCCCGCCGCTGGCGCCGGCCGGCGACAAGGTGCTGCGGGTGCTCGCGAGCGACCCGGACAAGGGTTTCGAGATCTACAAGTCGCTGGTGCTGGCCATTCAGGAATCGAAGAAGAGCATCCACATCACCTCGGCCTATTTCGTGCCGGACCAGCAGATTGTCGATGCGCTGTGCGGCGCCGCCAAGCGCGGCGTCGACGTGCGCCTGGTGCTGCCGGGCGTCACCGACCACGGTCTGGTGCTGCATGCCGGGCGCGCCTTCTATGACCAGTTGCTCGCCAGCGGCGTGAAGATCTTCCACCTGCAGGTAGCGGTACTGCATGCCAAGACGGCCGTCATCGACGGCACTTGGTCAACGATAGGCTCGTCGAACATCGACCGGCGCAGCTTCATCCACAACTACGAGCTGAACGTAATCGTGCTCGATCCGGCGTTCGGCCAGAACATGGAGAACGCCTTTGCCGAAGACCTACGCGACTCGACAGAAGTGAGCCGCGAAGCGTGGAGCCACCGGCCGTGGGCCGACCGCGTCAAGGAATGGGCCGCGCGCCTGACCGAATACTGGATTTAAACCGGGACAGACCCGGTTTATTATTGCTAGTAAAACGGGTCTGTCCCGGTTTTGAAGGCGAAATTAACCGGGTCTGTCCCGGTTTTCAATCTTAGATGCCTAGTAAAACGGGTCTGTCCCGGTTTTGAAGGCGAAATTAACCGGGTCTGTCCCGGTTTTCAATCTTAGATGCCGGCGGCCAGCATGCCGGCGTCGTGCGCGGCCCACACTTCGCCGCTACGCAGGAAGTGTTCGGTGCCCATCAGCGAGAACGACCCGCTCAGCTCATCCCATCCGTAGCGGTCCACTTCGATGCGCGCCCTGTCCACCCTCAGCACGTTGAACGAATTCACTTCGCCGCGTCCGCGCGTCGACGTCGCCGTGCCCGCCTGCACCACCAGCGCGGCGTACTCGCCGATCTGGTAGCGCGCCTCGGTGCTGTCGGCATGGCTGACATGCAGGTGGCCCGCCAGCAGCAGGTCGACGCCACACTCGGAAAACGCCGCCATCGCCATCGGCGCCCGGTCGACCAGGTCGCTCTGGTCGGCGCTAGGCGGCAGGTCGAACGGATGGTGCGTGACGACGATGCGCACCACCTCCGGCGCCAGCGCGGAAAAGCGCGCGCACGCCTGCTCGACCTGGGCGCGGTTGACGCGGCCATCCTTGAACGTCAGCGAACGCGCGGTGTTGATGCCCAGCACCGCGATCTCGTCGTCGACATGCATCGGCGCCAGGTCGTCCGTGATGTAGCGCTTGTAGCGCTCGAGCGGCTGCGCGAAACGGCGAAACACGTTGTAGAAGGAAATGTCGTGGTTGCCCGGCACGATGATCTGCGGCCCCGGCAAGGTGTCGAGGTAGGCCCGCGCAGCCTCGAACTCTTCGCTCTTGGCGCGCTGGGTCAGGTCGCCCGACACCACCAGCACGTCGGGCGCGATGCGTTCGATGACGGCACGCAACGGCGCGAGCAGGGCCGCGTCGACCCTGCCGAAATGCAGGTCGGATAGATGGACTAAGGTGCGCATGGTGGCCTCTCTAGATGGTCGATTGCGATGGTACGATCACCGCCAGCGCCCCCGGCATGATGCGGTAGTGCAGCGGCGTCGCCATGACGGTCACTTCGCCGTCGGTGGCCACGCGCAGGCGGCGGTGGCGCGTGGCGATGTCGAATTTGTCGGACAGCATGACGTCGAAGTCGCGCTCCTGCGCCAGCCGGCCGCACAGCGCGCGCCAGGCGAAGCGGATCAGGCCGAGCCGGCCGGGACGCTGCGCCACGTACAGGCTCAGCTTGCCGTCGGCGAGGCTGGCGCGCGCGCCAATCGACAGCCCCTCCATCGTGTACTCGTTGTTGCCGACGAAAACGAACGGCGTGCTGCGCCGGTGCACCTGACCATCGACCGCCAGCGTGACGTTGAGAAACGGAAAACGACGCAGCGCCGCCACCGTCGCCCAGGCGGCCGCCGGCCACTTGCCGCGGCCGAGCCGGTGCTGCTGCTTTTCGCGGTCGCGCACCATGTCCGGGTACAGGCCCAGGCTGGAATTGTTGAGAAATATGCGGTCGTTGACCGCGCCGACATCGACCGCGCGGCGCTCGCCCTCGGCCACGTTGCGCACCGCGGCATCAAGCTCGAGCGGGATGCCGAGATCCTTGGCGAAGTGGTTCAGCGTGCCCAGCGGCAGCACGCCGAATGCCACCCCGCTGCCGGCCAGCACCGAGGCGACCGCGTTGATGGTGCCATCGCCGCCGCCGGCGACAACGACGTCGACACCGTCATCGAGCGCCTGGCGCGCCGCCGCGATCATCGCCTCGCCGCCCTGCGCCAGCGTCACCTGCGCGGCGCAGCCGTGGCTGTCGAATTTTGCCCGCAACCGGGCGGCCGCCTGCTCGTCGTGACCGTCGCCGGCACCGCCGTTAATGATGACTACGATGCGTTTCAGATTCCGCTCCTTGAATGATGTTCCGCTTGCATCATGCGCCGCCGCCGCAAGGTGGAAATGGCGGTGATGCAGACCGCCAGCCAGGCGCCGCCTTCGGCCGCGGCCGCCAGCACGTCCGACAGGTAATGCACGCCCAGATACATCCGGCTGATGCCGACCAACATTACCATCACGCAGGCGCCGGCGCCGATCGCCAGCCGCGCGCCAAAGCCGCGCACCTGCAGCACCAGCCAACACGCCAGCAAACCATATAGCAGCGCGGCATTGGCCGTATGGCCGCTCGGAAAACTGTAGGTCGGCAAGGTCAGCAAGGGGTGATCGAAACTCGGTCGTGCACGATGAAAGACGTACTTTAGCAGCACGTTCAACAACATGCCGCCCGGCAGCACGGCCACCGTGGCGATCAGCCAGTAGTGCTGTTTTTTGACGTAGAAATAGAGCACCAGCAGCAGCGCCATGATCGGTCCGCCGACCATGCCGTGCAGGTTCGATACCCCCAGCATGAAACTGGTCATGGCGGCAGTGCCGTGCGCGTGGAACCACTGCGCAACCTTGACGTCGAGCAGCGTGATTGCCTCGTTGTGGACGACGTCTTCGGCGATGCCGCCAAACAGCCAGGCGGTCGCCACGATCAGTGCCAGCCCGACCGTCAGGTGCAGGCCGGTTTCGCCCTCGGGGGACAGGCGCGCCGCGACGAAACGGTGCAGGCGCGGTAAGAAGGATGTCGGCATCGGGCTCGTTGGTGGAAAAACCACACTTTGAAAAAATACTGGTTATTCGTACAGTAGCTGTGGATTTATACAGTAGTTATGCTATTCTGAATTCTCTGGTCCCACACAAAAACTCATAAGGAAATCGTCATGACCACCTTGAACAGCAACTTCGGCATGGAATACGCACCCACCCCCTTCATGCTCCGCTTCGGTCGCCGCGAAGTGCTGGTCACGCGCGATTTCCGCAAACGCTACTATGCCGTCAACCCGGTCATCGAATGCGACACCGGTGTCGAGCCTGGCCACGTCGAAGTGCTGCTGATGCGCCGCTGGCTGCTGATCCTGTC
>JARXKM010000021.1:0-17236 GCA_030272785.1 Pseudomonadota bacterium | reverse complement strand
AAAAACGGTTCAAAAAACAGATATCGACAACTGATTTCATTCCTTCCTTTTCGGTACATGGGCATTTACGCTAGAGCTTCCCTGTCCTCGAAAGAAATCAGATGTTGCTCAAAAAAATAAGCCAATCGCTGCTGGCGCTGGCGCTGCTGGCACAAGCTGCAACTGCCGCCGATATCACCTTGCTCAACGTGTCGTACGATCCGACGCGTGAACTGTACCAGGACTTCAACGCCGCGTTTGCGCGGCAGTGGAAGGCGAGCACCGGCGACAACGTCACCGTCAAGCAATCGCACGGCGGCTCGGGCAAGCAGGCGCGCTCGGTGATCGACGGCCTCGACGCCGATGTCGTCACGCTCGCGCTCGCCAGCGACCTCGATGCTATCAGCGAACGCGGGCTGCTCGCGCACGACTGGCAAAAGCGGCTGCCGCATCACAGCGCGCCGTACACGTCGACCATCGTATTCCTGGTGCGCAAAGGCAATCCGAAAGGCATCAAGGACTGGGGCGACCTGATCAAGCCGGGCATCGCCGTGATCACGCCGAATCCGAAAACCTCGGGCGGCGCACGCTGGAACCACCTGGCCGCCTGGGGCTACGCACTGCGCCAGCCGGGCGCTACCGAGGCAAGCGCACGCGACTTCATCGGCAAGCTGTACCGCAACGTCCCGGTGCTCGATTCCGGCGCGCGCGGCGCCACCACCACCTTTGTCGAGCGTGGCATCGGCGACGTACTGCTGGCGTGGGAAAACGAAGCCTACCTGGCGATCAAGGAACTGGGCCCGGACAAGGTCGAAATCGTCGCGCCGTCGGTCAGCATCCTGGCCGAGCCGCCGGTGTCGGTGGTCGACAAGGTGGTCGACAAGCGCGGCACGCGCAAGGTCGCCGAAGCCTACCTGCAATACCTGTACAGCGACGAAGGCCAGGAAATCGCGGCGAAACATTACTATCGTCCGGCGGTCGACAAATTCGCCAAAAAGTACGCCAACCAGTTCTCGAAACTGAAGCTGTTCACGATCGAGGACGTGGCGGGCGGCTGGACCAAGGCGCAGAAGGCGCACTTCGCCGATGGCGGCATCTTCGACCAGATCTATCAGCCGGGCCGCAAGTAATCGGTCATTTCACGCTGGCGGGCGCAGCCTCCGCCAGCGGGACGGTCTGCTGCGCCTGTGTCGGTTTTACAAGCGGTGGCGCCTTGATGCCATAGAGCGGGTAGATCATTGCGAACGTCGAGGTCATCAATGCCAGCGAAATGACCAGCATCCATCCCTTGATGTTGGCTTCGAATGACTTCACGTCCGCTTTCAGCGCGTACAAGTCTGCCTTGGTCGCAAATTGAACCTGTTCCGTATTGAGCCTCATTAGTTCGAGGCGTATTGCAACAATTTCTTCCAATCCTCTCGCAACATCCTTTTGCGTCTGCGCCACATCCTTTTGTGTCTGGGCCATATCCTTTTGCAAATGCGATACGTCCACTTGCACCCTCGATACGTCCACTTGCAGCTTCGATACGTCCGCTTGCAGCTTCGATACGTCCGCTTGCAGCTTCGATACGTCCGCTTGCAGCTTCGATACATCCAGATGTAGTTGCGATAGACGTTGTTGCAACTGCGAAACGTCGTTCTTCAAGAGCGACACATCATGTCGCAACTGCGCGACATCACCTTTGATCACCACCAACTCGATTTCGATCCGGGAAATGCGATCGCTAATTTCTTCCGCATTCGCACGGTCATGCCGAATCACCGCAAGCTCCGACTTGATTGCGTCGACATCCCTCTCCAACACTGCGATGCGCTCTTCCATTTCCATAGATTCGCCCTTTCGCCTTGCCGCGTCAAGCCACGCACGATCACCCGTATTGACAGGCTTCAGTGCTCGCAACGGAACCACACGCGCTGCCGCGCTGAGCCATCCGACAACGAGCGCGCAACCGGGTTATCATCGTGCCACCGCGCCGGCACCGGCGCGCATGGCACCCATAATTCCCCGAGGAGACACACGCGATGACACGACTGACCGCCAACGACTTTGACCCCGAAGTGATGAAATTGTTCGACCAGTACGTGCACGGTCAACTCGACCGCCGCGGCTTTCTCGCGCAGGCCGGCCGCTATGCCGTCGGCGGCGCCACCGCCGCCAGCTTGCTGAGCGCACTGTCGCCCAGTTTCGCCGCACAGCAGGTGGCCGCGACCGATCCGCGCATCAAGACCAGTGTCGTCGAGTACCCGTCGCCGCAAGGCTACGGCACCTTGCGCGGCTACCTGGTGCAGCCGGCCAACGCCAAGGGCAAGCTGCCGACCGTGCTGGTGGTGCATGAAAACCGCGGCCTCAATCCGCATATCGAAGACATCGCGCGTCGCCTCGCGCTCGACGGCTTCATCGCCTTCGCGCCCGATGCGCTGTTTCCGCTGGGCGGCTATCCGGGCGACGAGGACAAGGCGCGCGCGCTGTTCGGCAAGCTCGACCAGACCAAGACGCGCGCCGATTTCGTCGCCGCCGCGCACATGCTCAAGACGCTGGCAGGCGGCAACGGCAAGGTCGGCGTGGTCGGATTCTGCTACGGCGGCGGCATCGCCAACTACCTGCCGACCGTGATCCCGGAGCTGGCCGCGGCGGTGGCCTTCTACGGCGCCCAGCCGCCGGCGGCCGAGGCGGCCAAGATCAAGACGCCGCTGATGCTGCACGACGCCGAAAAGGATGAACGGGTGCGCGCCGGCTGGCCAGCCTACGAGGCGGCACTCAAGACGAGCGGCACGCCCTACCAGTACTTCGTCTATGCGGGCACCGAACACGGCTTCAACAACGACACCACGCCCCGTTACGACGACGCCGCCGCCAAGCTGGCATGGCAGCGCACCGTCGACTTCTTCAAGGCGCGCCTGACCGGCTAGTATGGTGTTGCGTTCTTGGGGGCGCGCGCCTACTTGCGGCGCGGCGCCTGGTTCGGCGGACTGCTCGAGAGGAAGTCGATGTCCTCGTCGCTGAGCGGCACGTCGTCGAACGACTGGATGGTGTCGACGTCGATGTCGGCGCCGTCGCGTACCGAAGTGTCGCGCCCGGCGCTGGCGCGTTCGCCGGTGCCGCCGGAATCGCTGTCGCTGTCGAGGTCGGCGTCGCCCATGTCGGGGCCGGCGCTGTCGGTGCCGTGGCCGCGTTCGCTGTCTTCGCTGGTGCCGCGCTCGAGGTCGGGCAGCAGGTCGTCGTCGATGCCAAGCGCGAAGCCGGGACCGCCGACGACGTCGCTGCCGGAGTCGGAATTGTCGCTTGGCCCGAGTGCGTCGGTGCCGTGGCCTTTGCCCAGGCTGCGGTCTGGTGGTTCCGGAAAGTTGTCCGGATCAAGGGTGCTGCTGCCGCTCATGGTGTCTCCCGATCACGATGAAAAATCATGATGGGAGCATAACGAATTTCGCGATCAGGCGGCGCGCTTCATGCGCTCGGTCACGTCCATGCCGACGCCGCGAAAGCCGGCGAAGCGGCTGCTGGCGTCGAACATCGGCTCGCCGCTCACCTGCAGGTACTGGATGCTGCCGTCGGCCCGGGTGCGGCTGTAGATCAGGTCGAGGAAGGGCCGGCGGTTCGCGATATTGTCCTCGAGCGCGGCGCGTTCCTGCGGATTCCACCCTTGCGCGTCGGCCGCCTCGCCCAGCCCGAGCATCTCGCGCACCGGCCCGGAACTTTGCGTCAGGCGCCCTTCGGCGTCCTGTTCCCAGTACCAGTCGGACGACAGTTCGGTGAAGCGCTGGAAGCGCGCTTCGCTGGCGCGCAGCTCGGCCGTGCGTTCGAGCACGGTCTGCTCGAGCACCTTGTTGTGGTCGGCCAGCTTGCGGTACAGCAGGCGCACTTCGAGCATGTTGTGGATGCGCGTCTGCACCTCGACCAGGTCGAACGGTTTGCTGACGAAGTCCTTGGCGCCGGCTTTGAGCGCGCGCAGCTTGTGGCCAGGCTGGGCGGTGATCACCAGCACCGGCAGGTAGCCGCCGGTCTCGATTTCCTTGAGCGCCTCGATCACCTGGAAGCCGTCCATCTCGGGCATCTGCAGGTCGAGCAGGATCAGGTCGTAGCGGTGCGCCTGGTACAGGCCGACCACCTCGCGCGGGTTTTGCGTGCCGGTGATGTTGGTGTAGCCGGCGTTGCGCAGCACCTGCTCGAGCAACATCACGTTCGCTTCCAGGTCGTCGACGATGAGGACGCTGGCATTCAGTATTTCGGAGGCTTCAAGCATAAGGTTTTCCCAGAATAATCTTCAACATGCGCAACATTATTGGCCCGGCTCGACCGGTGCGGCCAGGCCATGTTCGGCCGCATGCTTCAACGCGTAATCGAGTGCGTCCATGAATTCGCGCACCCGGATCGGTTTCGTGAGGTAGCGCAGGAAGCCCGCCTCGAGTCCTTTTTCGATATCGCGCGGCACCGCGTTGGCCGACAGCGCCATCACCGGGATGTGCGCGGTGGCCGGATCCTCGTTGAGGATCTTGAGCGCGCCGTAGCCGCTGATGCCGGGCAGGTTGATGTCCATCAGGATCACGTCGGGCAGGTAGGCGCGCGCCAGCTCGATGCCGAGGTGGCCGTCGATCGCGGTGAGCAGCTTGAGGTCGCCGCGGCGCCCGATCAGCTGTTCGACCAGCGCCAGGTTGGCCGGGTTGTCTTCGACGTACAGCAAGGTCGGCAGCTCGCCGGCAGCGCGCGCCCGCGTGCGCCGCTGCAACGTCACTTCGTCGATCTGCTCGAGCGCCAGGGTCGGCGCGCTGGCCGCGTCGAACTCGACCCAGAACACGGTGCCGATGCCGACGCTGCTCTCGACGCCGATCTGCCCGCCCATCAGTTCCACCAGCTGCTTGGTGACCACCAGGCCGATGCCGGTGCCCTCCTCCGCGCTTTGTTCCTGGCCGATGCGGTTGAACGGCTGGAACAGCTGCTCGAGCTGGTGCGGCGCCAGCCCGGCGCCGGTATCCTTGACGCTGAGGCGCACCCGGCCCTTGGCGACGGCGTTGCACTGGACGATCACGGAGCCGCCGCTGGTGTTGTATTTGACCGCGTTCGACAGCAGGTTGATCATCACCTGCTTGACCCGGGTGCGGTCGGCATGCACGAAGAAATGGGTGTCGAACTTGGGGAACGTGAGCGTGATGCCGCGCTTGGCCGCTTGCGGCTCGATCATGTCGCGGCAGTCCTGCAGCACGTCGGTGAGCGACATCGATTCCTGCGACATGGTGACCTTGCCGGACTCGATCATCGCCAGGTCGAGGATCTCATTGATCAGGCGCAGCAGGTACCAGCCGCCCTTGAGAATCTGGTCGATCGAGCGCTGCTGGTGGGCCGCCGGGGCCGGCACTTCGGAGGCCATCAGCTGGGCGAAGCCGAGCACGGCGTTGAGCGGGGTGCGCAGTTCGTGACTCATGCTCGAGAGAAACTCGGACTTGGCGCGGTTGGCCTTCTCGGCCGCCGCTTTGGCCGTCTCGAGTGCCAAGTTGGTTTCCAGCAGCGCCTCCTCGAAGTGCTTGCGCTCGGTGACGTCGCGCGCGGCGGCGAACACGCCCTGCAGCTTGCGGTCGCGGTCGTGGAACGTGGTGGCGTTGTACGACACCACCGTCTGCTTGCCGTCCACAGACTGCACGGTCAGCTCGTAGTTGGTCACCTTGCTCTCGCGCAGCACGCGCGTGATGGCTTCCTCGGCGCGCTCGGGCTCGGTGAAATAATTCTTGAACGGCGCGCCGATCAGTTCGTCGCGGGTGCGCCCGGTCAGCTGCTCCATCTGGCTGTTGACGTCGCTGATGATGCCGCGCGGATCGGTGGTGATCAGCGGGTCGATGTTCGATTCGATCAGCGAGCGCGTGTAGAACTGCTGGTCGCGCAGGCGCTGGTCGAGCAGCGCCTGTTCGGCCTCGACCTGCTTGCGGGCGGTGTTGTCGGTGCCGATCAGCAGGTAGCCGATCACCTTGCCGACCGGGTCGCGCAGCGCCGTCACCGAGATCAGGGCCGGAAAGCGCGTGTTGTCGGCGCGGATGCAGGTCAGTTCGTAAATGTCTTCGATGCCGCGCGAGGCGCGGTACACCAGCGCCTCGAAGCCGGGCCGGATCGGCGTGCTGAACTCGCTGCTGAGGGCGGCGGCGCGCGCCACCAGTTCCTGGGCGTCCGAAATATTGGCCGGCGTCAGCTTGTCGACGACGTCGGCGGCCGTGTAGCCGAGCATGCGTTCGGCGCCCACATTGAAAATCTGGATCACGCCCTGTGCGTCGGTGGCGATGCTGGAAAAGTTGGCGCTGTTGAAAATGGCGTCCTGCAGCGCGCTCGACTTGAGCAGCGGCACTTCGAGCTCGGCGCGCTGCGCGGCCGACCGGGCCCGGATGGCGCCCTGGATCTTGAAGAACAGCAGCGTCAAAAACACCGACAGCAGGATGATCGACGTCTTGATCAGGTTCACCGCGCCGCTCGACTCGACCGCATACGACAGCGCGATGGTCCCCACCAGCAGCAGCACGGCGAAGGTCGCGAGGAAGCCGGCCAGCATCAGCCGCTCGACCGAGGGTGGTTTAATCATCTGCATAGTTCACATCCAGTATTGCAACAAAGCCAAAGCGCAAGGCGCTGACCAGGCGCGCGGCGCGGCGCCCGCGCGGTGACGGTGACCGCGTTCACGCGCTTTGCCGCTGGTGCACGTCCGACAGCAGGCGGGCGAATTCCTTCTTCACCACCGCGTAGCACTCGCAGACGTCCTGCTCGAGCCCTTTGCGGCTGAGCACGGTGATGTGGCCGCGCCGGTAGCTGATGTAACCGTAGCCCTGCAAGCGGCCGGCCGCCTCGGTGACGCCTTCGCGCCGCACGCCGAGCATGTTGGCGATCAGCTCCTGCGTCATGGTCAGCTCGCTGTCGCCCAGGCGGTCGAGCGTGAGCAACAGCCAGCGGCACAGTTGCTGCTCGACCGTGTGGTGGCGGTTGCACACCGCCGTCTGCGACATCTGGGTCAACAGCGCCTGGGTGTAGCGCAGCAACAAGCGCATCACCGTGCCGGCACGATTGAATTCGTCGAGCAACACATGGGCCGGCAGCCGGTAGCCGAAGCCGCCGGTCTGCACCATCGCCCGGCTCGGGGTGCTCTCGCCGCCCATGAACAGCGACACGCCCAGCACGCCTTCGTTGCCGACGCCGGCAATTTCGGACGAACCGCCGTTCTCGAGCAGGTAGTGCAGCGAAATGATCGCCGTGGTCGGAAAATACAGGTATTGCAGCTTGTCACCGGACTCGTAGAGCACGTCGCCGAGCTTGAGCTGCACCATTTCCAGGTGCGGCGAGAGGCGCGCGAACTCGGCGTCGAGCATGGCGGCCAAGAGGTGATTCTGATTCGGATCTTGCTTACTGGACATACGACGGCGCCTGCATTCGGTGGGGAAGACAGGGTACCACGGCGTCCCTGCCCTCACAGCGACTATATTGCAGATCGGCACATTGTTCTGTTCGGTACCGAACGTAGCGTCGGCGGCGTCAGAAGGCGTGGCGCATGCCCAGATTGAGCGCGGCGTCGGCGCCGCTGCGCGCGCCGCCATGGTCGGTGCCGGCCATGGCGGCGCCGGCGCGGCCGCTGGTGAGCGACCAGGCGGCATAGAAATCGGTACGGCGCGACAGCGCGTAGCTGGCGCCGAGCGCCAACTGGCGGGCGTCGCGGTTGGCCAGGTCGCGGTCATTCTTGTGCACGTAGGAGGCCAGCCAGGTGGTCGCGCCGGACGGCACCGCCAGGCCGACCAGCACGTCGCGGCTGTCGGTCGACGGCGTCGACGCCATCGAGGCGCCGTACGGATTGTCGGGATTGAACAGCGGCGAGCTGCCCCAGCCGCGGTTGACGCTGTAGGCGGCGTAGGCGGTGGCGATGCCGACCCGCAGGTTGGCCGACAACAGCGAATTTTTCGCCTCGGTGCTGTTGCCCATCGGGGTGGCCGGCGCCACCGGGGTCAGGTCGCGGTTCTGGTGCGCCGCGCGGATCGTCAGCGGCCCCTGCTCGAAGCCGAGCGACATGCCCCAAGCGCGGTTGCCCGAGGGCGCACCGGCGACGTCGCCGGCAGCGTAGGCCGACAGCGGCGCCACCGGGTGGGCGTCGCCGCTGTAGAAGTGCAGGCCGCCCTTGCCGGCGGTCGCGCCGACCGCCTGGCGACCGAACAGCACGCCGACCTGGCCGGCGTCGCCGGCGTTGCTGTTGTTATTGTTGTTGTTGCCGACAGGCATGATCGCATCGGCGGCGTACTGCGCGTAGCGCGGCGTGGTGCCGTCGGCGCGCGGGGCGGCCGCGCCGCCGTCCTGCGCCGATGCGCCGGCGGCGCAGGCGCCGAACAGGACAAGCACGAGGGCAGAAGGTTTCATGGCAGCTCCAAAGCGGGCAAACGTGCCCGCACACTGACGTTATCCGCCTTAATTGTCCACTGATCTGTCGGCTACCCCACATAGCGGGCTCAAGGTTTCTCGCCGTTGCGCGGGATTGCGCCGACACGGCCGGCCGCCGGCCGCGACGCTCAGCTGTTGCGCGGCAGGCGCACGCAGAAAGTGGTGCCGCTGGCCTCGTTGGAACTGACCGCGATGCTGCCGCCGTGCGCCAGCGCGATTTCGCGGGCGATGAACAGGCCCAGGCCGAGGCTGGTGCGGGGGCGCTCGTCGCTAGCTTCGGCCGGCAGTTGCACCAGCGGGCGGAAGATCGACTGCAACGAGTCGGGCGGGATGGTGCTGCCCTGGTTGGTGACCTCGACCGTGAGGGTCTGCGCGTCGGCGTGCGCGCGCAGCAGCACCGGCGCGGCATGCCCGCCATACTGGGCCGCGTTGATCAGCAGGTTGGTCAGCAGCTGGTGCAGGCGCACCGGGTCGAAGCGGCCGTGCAGGTCGCCGTCCAGGGCGACGTCGAAGCGGGTACCCGGGTGGGTCGAGCCGGCGTCCTCGAGCGCCGCTTCGCACACCGAGCGCAGGTCGGCGACGACCACCGTGGTGGGCATGCCGGCGCCGAGCTGGGTGCGGGCGTAGCCGATCAGGTCGTCGACCATCATGCCCATCACGCGCGAGGCGCGCTCGATTCGCACGCCGATTGGGCCGACCTGCGCCGCCGGCGTCTTCTCGCTCGTCAACAATTGTGCCGCCATCGACAGCGTCGACAGCGGCGCGCGCAGGTCGTGCCCGAGCACCGCCAGGAACAGTTCGCGCGTCTGGTCGGCGCGCGCCGAATAGGTCACCACCGATTCGGCCAGCGCCTGGTCGATCGCCTCGTTGAAGCGCACCATCTCGGCGCTGGTACTGGCCGACATCGCGCTCACGTTCGGCAGCCACAGGCGCAGCACGGTGGCGCGCAGGGCGCGGTACTCGGCGCTTAACTGCAGCAGCGAGAAATTGCTGTCGTGGCGCAGCGCGCCATGGATCGAGGCGGCGCTCTCGATGCCGTCCGCCTCATCGGCCAAGCCCTGCGATTTCTGCTGCTGCTCAAGCGCATTCTGGCGCGTCTGGATGTCGAGCGCGATGGCGTGCAGGATACCCTTGGCGTGATCGCGCAGCGCCAGCGGCGACATATGGCCGGCGGCCGGCTCGAGCGTGCCGGCAAACGCTTCCCACTCGGCCAGGATGACGTCCATGTGTGCGGTGATAAAGTTGCTCAGATTCATGCGGACTTTCGTGAATGCGTCTGTCATTGTATGCCCGAATCGGCCATTGCTTCAAGAGAACCATGCCGATCCGCGTCAGCGATCTGGCGCATCGATCCGGCACCGCACCGGATTGGCCGGATCGGCGCTCCACTCGCACCAGCCGCCGTCGTACACGGCGATGCGCTGCCAGTTCATCAGCCAGGCATAGAAGAACGCCAGCGAGGCGCGCCAGCCAGTGCCGCAATAGAACACCGCGTGCTGGCCGGGGTCGATATCGGCGGCGCGCCACAGGCGCGCGAGTTCGGCCGCCGGCAGCATGCGCCCGTCGGCGTGATGGAACTCGGTCATGCTGTTGACGTCGTCGTCGTCGCCGCTGCGGCCCCAGCGGGCGCCGTCGATCTCGCCGCGCGCGTCGATATAGCTGTAGCCGGAGGTGCGGCCGATGAATTCGTTCCAGGTGCGGATGCTCACCAGCGCGCCGTCAGCCTGCGCCAGCACCGCGCGCGCCTGGCCGGTGTCGCACAGGTACTCGGGATGGCGCGGCACGGCGGCGCCGAACTGGCCGGCCGGCGGCCACACGCGCGCCGCGCCCGGCGCCAGCGGCAGGCCGGCCTGCCGCCAGGCGGCGAAACCGCCGTCGAGCAGGCGCACGTCGGCCACGCCGGCGTACAGCATCAGGTGCGCGGCGCGCGCGGCGGCCAGCGGATTGCGCCCGTACAGCACCACGCAAGTGTCGTGGCGGATGCCAAGGCCGAGCAGCAGCCGTTCGAGCGCCGCGTCGTCGACCTTGTTCCACAGCGGCCCGCCTTCCAGCTGCGCCGTATCGAGGTAGCCGGCGCCGGGAATGTGGCCGCGCGCGAACGCGGCGGCGGCGCCGAAGCCAACTTCCAACAGGCGCCAGTCGCCCGCCGGTGCCGCCGCCAGCGGCGCGCCCGCCACCAGCCCGGCCACCCAGGCCGGCGTGACAAGCTGGCGCCAGCGGTGCAGGTCGCGGCGAAATCCACTGGGAGCGGGGGCGGTCGGGCTGTTCAAACGGTTCTGGCGTGCAAAATGGGGGGATCGCCGATTATACCGGCTGCGGCTGCTCCGGTTCGCTGGCGGCGGTGTTATCTACCGAACAGACCTGCGGCAGCGCGGCGCTCAGGCTAGCCTTTTGCACAACCGGAGCACCACTATGACTATTCAACAACCGACCCTCCAACAACCGACCCACCTGTCCGATCAAGCCGCCGAACGCATCTTCCGCAACGCGGTCGACGCGGAACTGGCAGCGTTCGTCGCGGCGCTGACCATGCAGCGCCCGGTGACGGCAGCGCGGGCGGCGCAATTGCTCGAGCACGTCATCAGGGAAACCATGTCGGCCACCACGGCCCTGCTGGAAGACCAGATGCGGCTCGACCACTGGCAGGCCGAGCTGGCCGCCGGCGAAACGCTGGCGCAACTGGCCGAGCGCGCGCAGCACTTCCTCGAAACGCCCGACGGCGTGCGCCTGTACAATTTCTTCGCCAAGACCTTGGCCCGGACATCGGGGGAAATGTTCGGCTGAAACGGTGTTGCCTTTGGTAATTTACGTAGTCATTTGTCCTACAAAACAAGCAGGCGTGTTCCCATATGGCGGGTGCGCGTCGTGTTCTACCATGGAGGTCCTGCAGTGTTTGACAGCAAGGCATTGCGCCGATAACTCACCTCATTGAAGGAGAAACATGATGGCAACGAACCAGGACAAAGACAGCAAGAGCGGCTCCAGCACCGGCAGCAGCGGCAGCACCCGTGGCGGCACGCCGGAGCAGCACGCCGAGGCAGGACGCCAGAGCCACAAGAACGATGACACCTCACGGCAGTCCGGCTCGCAAGGGTCGGGCTCGGGCTCGGGCAGCAGCGGCGCCGGCACCGGCACCCGCGGCGGCACCCCGGAACAGCATACCGAAGCAGGACGCCAGAGCCAGAAGAACGACCCCGGCTCGCAGCAGTCCGGCTCCGGCAGCAGCGGTTCCGGCTCCGGCACACGCGGCGGCACCCCGGAACAGCACGCCGAAGCGGGACGCCAGAGCCACAAGAACGACGACAAGAAGTAAAGCCATTCAGGCATACCGGCCTGGCGAGGAGCGGCGCTTGCCGCTCCTTTTTTTCGCCGCGCGAACCGCCCTCGCCCCCTCCCCAGCGCCGTCAACGTCCGGCAAACACCTGCACCGGCTGGAGCTTGAAGACCGGACGCGCGCTCAGCACCGCGGCGACCACGCTCACCAGCAGCACCATCGCCGCGCCGGCCACGGGCGTGTACCACATGATGCGAAACGGGTAGGCGGCCATCCGGGCGAACTGGCCGGCGATGGCGCACAGGCCCAGGCCCAGGCCGGTGCCCACCAGCGCCGCCATGCCGGCCTGGGCGAAGATCATCGCCAGCAAGGTGGCGCGCGTCGCCCCCATCGTGCTCAGCACGGCGTAGTGCGGCAGCGCCTCGATGGTGAACATGTACAACATCACGCCGGTCACGCCGAAGCCGACCGACATGGCCAGGATCAGCATCGAGGCGATGTCGCCGACGTCTTCCGAATTGACCAGGAACCAGCGCACGGTATCGGCCTTGAAGTCGTCCGCCGTGCGGGCGCGCAAGCCGGTGCGCGCCTCGATGCGCGCCGCCAGCGTTGCCGCCGGCACGCCCGGCGCGGCAGTCACCAGCACGAACGTGATCTGGCGCCGCCCGGGCGAGAGGATGGCCAGCGCGCGCCCGAGCGGCGCGTACAGCAGCGGGCGCGGCGGAAAGCGCGGCAGCGCCGCGGCCAGTCCGGCCACCCGCACCAGCCGGTCGTTGACCAGCAGCTCGTCGCCGCCGGCCAGTTCGCGGATCGGCACATCGCTGCGCGCCATGTTGCGCGGCCACTGATCGGCGCGCTGCAGCGGCGTGTCGATCTTGCCGCTGGTGCCGCCGGCGGCGAGCGCCACCGCATCCGGCGCGCGCAGCAGGTCGCGCGCCAGCCCGCCCGACAGCGCCGGTGCGCCGGCCAGAGCGGCATCGTCGACGCCGATCACCTGGAAGGACTGGAAGCGGCCATCGGCGAAGCGCGCCTCGGCCGTGCCCAGCGCCAGCGGCCGCGCAGCCAGCACGCCGTCGACGCTGCGCACGCGCCCGAGCGCCCAGCCCGGCAAGTTGGTGGTCTGTTCGACCGAGCGCACCGCCGGGTCCATCACCCACACCTGGGCGTAGTCGTTTTCGCTGATCAGGGCAAAGCCGCGCGTCATGAAGCCGGTAAAATACGACGCCGCAAACGTCACCAGGAAGGAGGTGAACGCGATGCCGAAGATCAGGCCGGCGTACTTGGCGCGATCGCCCAGCAGCATTCTTACGGCAATGTAGAGCATGGCGCCTCCGCTGCGACATCGGTCGCGCCGCCGCCCGGTAGCGCACACCAGCCGCCGCCGAGCGCCTTGTGCAGCGCCACCGCGGCGGTGGCGACATCGACCTCGCCCTGGATCACATCACTGCCGAGCACGGCCTGGCGGTGCTGCGCATCGAGCACGTCGCGCAGGTCGGCCAGGCCGCCGAGGTAGCGCGAACGCGACAAGCTCAGCGCCAGCGCCTGGCCCTGCAGCGCCGCGGCCAGCGCGGCTTGCCGCGCTTGCGCATCCTGGTAGAACGCGATGGCATTCTCCACCTCTTCGAGGGCGTTGAGGATGACGATACGGTAGGCAATCAGCGCCTGCTGCTGGCGCGCGTCATGCACCGCGATCGACGCGACCACCTGGCCGCGGCGCAGGATCGGCCAGTTGATCGTCGGGCCGACCTTCCACAGCAGGCTGGCGACGCTGAAGAAGTCGCCCGCCGAGACGCTGGCCAAGCCCGCGCTGCCGCCCAGCGAAAAGCTCGGGTACAGATCGGCCGCGGCGACGCCCATCCGCGCCGCGCTCGCCGCCAGCTGGCGTTCGGCACGCCGGATGTCCGGCCGTTGCCGCAGCAGGTCGGACGGCAGCCCGGTCGGCAGGCCGGGCCGCGCCAGCGGGATCGGCCGCGCGGCCGCCAGCTCCGCGTCGAGCGCGCCCGGCGCCTGTCCCAGCAACACCGCCAGCCGGTGCAGCGTGAGCCGGCGGCCCGTTTCCAGCGGCGCGATCTGCGCGGCCAGCAGCTTGACTTGGGCGTCGCTGCGCACGACATCGAGTTCGCTCGCCAGGCCGCCCGCATGGCGCGCGCGCACCAGGCCGGCCGCGCTGGACTGATCGGCCAGGTCGGCGCGCGCCGCCGCGATGTGCTGCTGCTGGCCGCGCAACACCACGTAGTTGCGCGCCACCTCGGCGAACAGCGTGACGCGTACCGCGCCCAGGTCGAACTCGACGGCGTCGACGTCGGCCTGCGCCGCCAGCGCCGCCTGCCGCCCCGCACCGAACACGTCGAGTTCCCAACTGGCGTCGAAGCCGGCCTGGAACAGATTGTCGGCGCGCGCGCCGGGCCGTTCCGGATTGCCGTCGGCGCCGAACAGCACCGGCGCCGGCGCGTGTTCGCTGTCGCGTTCGCGCGTGGCCGCGGCGCGCGCACGCACGCCCGGCCGCAGCGCCGCGCTCGCGATGCCGGCGCGGCCTCGCGTCTCGCGCACGCGCGCCGATGCCAGCGCGACATCGAGGTTGGCGGCGGCCGCGCGGCGGATCAGCGACGTCAGAGCGGCGTCGTCGAAGCGCTCCCACCAGGCGATGTCGGCGTGCGCCACCGCCATGCCGGCCCCGGCGCCGCTGCGCCACTGCGCCGGCAGCACGGGCGCGGCCGGCGCCACCGGCGCGGGCGCGACGGCGCAGCCGGCCAGCGCGATGCACAGCAGGGCCGGCGTGCAGCGCAGCGGCCTCACGGCGCCGTCCGCGCCGCCGGCGCCTCGATATAGACATCCATCTGCTGGCCGATGTACACCGGCAGGCCGGCGCGCGCGACGCTGTAGATCACCTGCAGCACGCGCGTGTCGACCCGCTCCGTGGCGCTGCCGGTCAGCGCCGCTTTCGGCGCCACGTAGGGCTCGATGCGCTCGAACGTCAGGCGCACCGCGCGCTGCGGCTCGCCGCGCACGAAGGCGACCGCAGCGGCGCCCGGCCTGATGCGCGCGGCGTCGAACTCGTCGACATCGACGCGCAGCGCCAGCCGCTCGTCGTTGCCAAGCAATACAAGCGGCCTGGCCAGCACGCCGCTTTGCGCGAACTCGCCCGGCCGTATGTTGATCTGCAATACCTTGCCCGGCGCCAGCGCGCGCACCGTGCGGCGGTCGATTTCCAGCGCCAGCTGCGCCAGCCGCGCGCGCGCCGACGCCAGCGCCGCTTGCGCCAGCGCCACCGCGGCGCGGCGGTTGTCGAATTCCTCGGTGCTGACGGCGCGCCGGTCAGGCACGCTTTCGACCAGCCGCAGCTGGCCGGCGCCTTGCTGCAGTTTCACCTCGGCCTCCCTGATCGCCGCGCGCGCCGACAGCAGCTGCGCCTGCACGTCGCGGTCGTCGACCTTGAACAGCGCGTCGCCCGCGCGCACCTGGTCGCCCCACTTGACGAACGTGGCGGTGACGATGCCCGACACCGCGGTGCCGACGGCGATGTTGCCGCCGCTGGCCTCGAGCATGCCGGCGCCGCCGACCCACGCAGCGTAGGGTGCCTTCGGCGTGGCGATCGCGGCGGCCGGCGGCGCCGGCTGGTTGTCGACCGCGATGGCGATCGCCATCAGCACCACGCCGCCGATGGCGAGCAGCGGCAACAGCAGCTTGCGCGTCATTGGACGCACACGTCGACGATCGTGCCGTCGTCCATGTGCGCGATGCGGTCGGCGAACTCGTAGATGCGCGCATCGTGGGTGACCACCAGCACGGCCCGTTGCGATGCCAGCGCGACCTGGCGCAGGATCGTCATGACCTGGTGCCCGGTTGCGTGGTCGAGGTTGCTCGTCGGCTCGTCACAGATAATCACTTTCGGTTCATGGATCAGGGCGCGGGCAATCGCCACGCGCTGTTTCTGGCCGCCGCTCAGCTGCGTCGCCAAGGCGTCGGCGCGCGCCGCCAGGCCGACGCGCTCGAGCAGGTCGCGGGCGCGCACCAGCGCCGCCTTGCGCGCCATGCCGTTGATCAGCAGCGGCAGGGCGACGTTTTCGGCCACGCTCAGCGCCGGCAGCAGGTGAAAACTCTGGAACACGAAGCCGATCGAGCGGCCGCGAAAGTGGGCGCGCGCATCCGGTGCCATCTGTTGGAAATCGTCGCCGAGCACGCGGCACTGGCCCGCATCCTGGTCGAGAATGCCGGCAAAAATCGAGATCAGCGTGGTCTTGCCGCATCCGGACGGTCCGGCCAGCATCAGCAGCTCGCCCGCGCCGACATCGAGGTCGACGCCGCGCAGCGCCTGCACCTGCGCCTCGCCCTCGCCGTACGTCTTGATCAGGCCGCGACAGTGGATCGCCAGCTCACGCTCTACCGCCATCATGCTCCCGCCGATATTATGGAACTGGCAAGTGTACCCGAAGTGCATGCCGAACGCTAACTGCTCAGAGCGCCGTCGGCGGCGCGGTCGCACTGAGGACGGCGGCGAGAACCAGCACGCCCAGCAGCACCACGCTCTCGATGCGCAAGATGGCCGTGAAGCGGCGCGCGGCCGCGCAGGCGTTGTCGCCGCGGAGCGACGGCATGACGAAAAAGCGGTTCGCCCCGCCCAGCAGCACGGCGATGGCCACCAGCGCCAGCTTGGCCAGCAGGATCGTGCCGTAGACCTGCCCGGTCAGCGCCGCCGGACTGCCGACGTTGCGCCAGGCGCCAAACAGGCCGGTGGCGACGATGCCGCCCAGCGCCAACGTCGCCGTGTGCGACAGCGCCGCGGCGTAGCGGGTCCAGTCGCCGTCGTCCAAGCGCACCAGCCAGCCGGCGACGGCCACCTCGCCCGTCCACAAGCACACCAGCATCAGGTGCAGCCAGTCGACGGCGATCGGCACGCTGAAGTCACCGTCTGCGGCGGCGTGGCTGACCATGCTGCGCGTGTAGAGAAACGCCGCCAACCCGAGCAGGTTGAACGCCAGCGCACGCGGCCCGCGCAGCGCCAGGGCGCCCATGCTGAACAGCAGCGCGCCGATGCCGACTTGCCAGGCGACGCCAAGATGGGTCGCCGTCAGCATCGCCCGCACCGCCGGCGCAGCCTGGGCCGGCGCCACCTCCGCCATCGCGGCCGCCTCCAGCCACAACACGCCGGCACTGGCCAGCATCGCGACGGCCAGCGCCGCCAGGCCGGCCAGCCGCAGGCGCCGGCGCGGAGCGACCGCCCACCGGGCGCCGCCGCGCGCCATCCAGATCGCTGACATCGACGCCCCCACCGCCACCGCAACGGCGAGGTTGAGCATCACCGTGAACGCCTGCTGCATCCAGGCCCACTCGACCGCCATGCTATTTGACGCGGAACGCGAACTGGCCTTTGGTCTTGTGGCCGTCGAACGTCATCGCCGTCCAGCGCACCTGGTACTGCCCCGGCGGCAGCGGCGGCACTGCAGCGAACATGACCTTGCGGTCGCCCTTGTCGATGTCGGTCTTCGGCAGCGCGACGGCGACGCCCTTGCCGCTCGCCAGTTCGATCTTGCTGAACGCCGGCTCGAGGTTCTCGTTGAAGTGCAGGCGAATTTCCTTCGGTGCCGCCGGCAG
>JARXKM010000251.1 GCA_030272785.1 Pseudomonadota bacterium | reverse complement strand
GGCCAGGCCGGCGTCGCCGTGCTCGAACGGCGAGGCTGGCTCGACGCCGCCGACCCCGCGCCGAGTGCCGCGCCGCGCCAGCCGGGCGTCCTCGGCGCGCCGCCGCTGGCGGCGGGCGAGGCGGCCGCGCTGCTGCGCGAGGCCGACCGCATCTGCGCCGGCCAGGTCACCCTGTTCGCCGGCCTGCGCGCCGACGTCGGCGCGCGGCCGCAGTGGCAGCGCGACCCGGCCACCGGCATCGTCGGCCCGGCCACCTTCAGCGGCGCCATCGACATCACCGACCGCGCGCTGGTGGGCGACATCAAGCACGTGTGGGAGCTGAACCGCCATCTGCACCTGGTGCGGCTGGCGCAGGCGGCGAGCGTCAGCGCCGATGCGCGCTACCTGCAGACGCTGGCGGCGCAGCTGCGCGACTGGCTCGACCAGTGCCCGCCGCGGCGCGGCCCGAACTGGACCAGCGCGCTCGAACTGGGCATCCGGCTACTCAACTGGAGCCTGCTCTGGCAACTGCTGGGCGGCGACGCCAGCGCACTGTTCGCCGGCGCCGCCGGCCAGCGCCTGCGCCGCGACTGGTTGCGCAGCATCCACGCCCACTGCCGCCATATCGCGCGCCACCTGTCGCGCCACTCGTCGGCCAACAACCACCTGATCGGCGAACTGGCCGGCCTGTTCGTCGGCGCCGCCACCTGGCCGTGCTGGGCCGCTTCGCCGGGCTGGCAGGCGCGCGCTGCGGCCGGCCTGGAACGCCAGCTCGGGCTGCAGTATTCGCGCGACGGCGTCAACCGCGAGCAGGCCTTCGCCTACCACGTGTTCAGCGCCGAATTCCTGTTCGCCGCCGGCCTGGCCGGCCAGGCCTGGGGACTGCCGTTCTCGCCCCGCTACTGGCAACGCCTGCGCCGCGCGGTGCGCTTCCTGCGCTCGGTGCGCGATGTCGGCGGCCACGTGCCGATGGTCGGCGACGGCGACGACGGCATCGCGTTCCGGCTCGGCCCGGACGGCACCGACCGCGCCGCCCAGCTGCTGGCGCTGGCCGGCGCCGTGTTCGACGGCGCGCCGGCGCCCTGCGCCGGCGCGCGCTGGCTGCTGCACGCGCTGCCGGGCGCGCGTCCGCCGGCATGCGGCGAGGCCGGACCGCAGCGCGGCTGGGCCTTCCCGGACGGCGGCTACCTGCTGTTCGGCGCGCGCTTCGGCCAGCCGCGCGAGATCCTCGGCATGCTCGACTGCGGCCCGCTCGGCTACCTCGGCATCGCCGCGCACGGCCACGCCGACGCGCTCGCCGTCACGCTGTCGATCGGCGGCGAGCCATGCCTGGTCGATCCCGGCACCTATTCGTACTGGCAGCAGCCGCGCTGGCGCGACTACTTCCGCGGCACCGCGGCCCACAACACGGTGCGCGTCGACGGCCTCGACCAGTCGGTCAGCGGCGGGCGCTTCATGTGGCTGCGGCACGCCGGCGCGCGCATCGAGCGCATGCCGCAGGCGCCCGGCGCGTTCGATTTTTGCGGCTCGCACGACGGCTATCTGCGCCTGCCCGACCCGGTGCGGCACCGGCGCAGCGTACGCTTCGACGCCGCCGGCGCGACCTTGCTGGTGCGCGATGAACTGGCCGCGCGCAAGGCGCACCGGCTCGAGCAGTTCTGGCACTTCGCCCCCGGCCTGGTGGCCGAACTGGACGGCGCCGGCCTGCGCGTGCGCGGCCGCGCGTTTTCGCTGCAGCTGCAGGTGAGCGGCGCGCAGCTGCAGCTCGAGCTGCTGCACGGCGCCGACGATCCGCCGCTGGGATGGTATTCGCCGGCCTACGAAGCGAAGCAGCCATGTCATGTGCTCAAAATAACAACCATGGCGTGCGCGGGTGCGGTAGAGTGCCGCTTTACAATCATGTTTTCGTAAAAACAGCCGATTCGGGGAGGCAACAGCATGCGCAGCAATTCGATGGCGGGCGCCCGGCCCGGTGGCACGCAGGCCGGCGCGGGGCGCGCATGAGCGCGCGCATCACCCTGATGGGCTGCCAGATCGACAACCTGTCGATGGCGGAGACGCTCGCGCGCGTCGAAGGCTACATCGACTCCGGCCGGCCGCATCAGCACGTGGTGGTCAATGTCGACAAGCTGGTCAAGGCCAGCCGCGACGCCGGCTTGCGCGCCATCATCAACGATTGCGACCTGGTCAACGCCGACGGCATGCCGGTGGTGTGGGCCGCGCGCCTGCTCGGCAAGCCCTTGAAGGAACGGGTGGCCGGCATCGACCTGTTCGAGGCGCTGATGGCGCGCGCGGCCGAACGCGGCTGGCGCGTGTTCCTGCTCGGCGCGCGCGAGGAGGTGGTGCAGGCGGTGCGCGCGCACTTCGTCGCCCGCCATGCGCAGCTGTGCATCGCCGGCTGCCGCAACGGCTACTGGGGCGGCGAGCAGGAAGAGGCGGCGGTCGCCGAGCAGGTGCGCGCCAGCCGCGCCGACCTGCTGTTCGTGGCGATCAGCTCGCCCAAGAAGGAACAGTTCCTCGGCCGCCACCAAGGCGCCATGCAGGTGCCGTTCGCGATGGGCGTGGGCGGCAGCTTCGATGTCGCCGTCGGCCGCGTGCGGCGCGCGCCGCGCTGGATGCAGCGCGCCGGGCTCGAGTGGTTTTACCGTTTTCTGCAGGAACCGCGGCGCATGTTCCGGCGCTATTTCATCGACGACATGGCCTTCATCTGGCTGCTGATCAAGGAGGCGGCGCGCCGTTAGCATCCGTGCGCGCCATCGGGCAGCCTTGCCATTTTTTTAAGCGAACAAGACAATGAATATTCTGGTTACCGGCGGCATGGGCTACATCGGCTCCCACACTTGCGTCGAATTGCTCCATGCCGGCCACCGGGTGGTGATACTCGACAACTTGAGCAACAGCGCGCGTGGCGTGCAGCAGCGCATCGAACGGATCGCCGGCAAGCCGGTGACGTTCATCGAGGCCGACATCCGCGACCGCGGCGCCGTCGAGGCCGCCTTTGCCGCGCAGCCGGTCGATGCGGTGATCCACTTCGCCGGCCTGAAGGCGGTCGGCGAATCGGTGCAGCAGCCGCTGCGCTACTACGACAACAACGTCAGCGGCAGCGTGGTGCTGTTCGAGACGATGGCCAAGTTCGGCGTCGCCACCATGGTGTTCAGTTCGTCGGCGACGGTGTACGGCGACCCGGCCGCGCTGCCGATCACCGAAGATTTCCCGCTGTCGGCCACCAACGCCTACGGGCGCAGCAAGCTGATGATCGAGGAGATGCTGCGCGACCTCGCCGTCGCCCAGCCCGGCTGGCGCATCGCGCTGCTGCGCTACTTCAATCCGGTCGGCGCCCACGAAAGCGGGCTGATCGGCGAAACCCCGAGCGGCATCCCCAACAACCTGCTGCCCTACATCGCCCAGGTCGCGGCCGGCCAGCGCGCCCAGTTGTCGGTCTACGGCGGCGACTGGCCGACCCCGGACGGCACCGGCATGCGCGATTACATTCACGTCGTCGACCTGGCGATCGGCCACGTCAAGACGCTCGACAAGCTGGCGACAACGGCCGGGGTAGTTACGTACAATCTGGGCACCGGGCGCGGCAACAGCGTGCTCGAAATGGTGCGCGCGTTCGAACAGGCCAGCGGCCGGACGATCCCGTACCAGTTGGTGGCGCGCCGTCCGGGCGACATCGCCAGCTGTTACGCCGACGCCAGCCGGGCCCGCACGGAACTGGGCTGGACGGCGACGCGCGACATCGCGCAGATGTGCGCCGACGCCTGGCGCTATCAGACCATGACGACCTAGAACGATGACACCGACGAGGATGCGATGAAAGCAATGATATTGGCGGCCGGCAAGGGCACCCGCGTGCAGCCGCTGACCTACGACTTACCCAAGCCGATGATCCCGCTGCTGGGCAAGCCGGTGATGGCCTACCTGGTCGAGCACCTGGCCAAGTACGGCGTGACCGAGATCATGGTCAACGTCAGCTACCTGCACGAAAAGATCGAGGAGTATTTTGGCGAAGGCGACCAGTTCGGCGTGCAGATCGGCTACTCGTTCGAGGGCTACACCAACGACGACGGCGAGGTGGTGCCGATGCCGATCGGTTCGGCCGGCGGGATGAAGAAGATCCAGGAGTTCGGCGGCTTCTTCGACCAGACCACGATCGTGCTGTGCGGCGACGCCCTGATCGACCTCGACATCAAGTCGGCGCTGTTCGAGCACCGCCGCAAGGGCGCGCTGGCGTCGGTGGTGACGCGCGAAGTGCCGTGGGACAAGGTATCGAGCTACGGCGTGGTGGTCTCCGACGCCGACGGGCGCATCACCGAATTCCAGGAAAAGCCGAGCCAGGAAGCGGCGCGCTCGAACTTCATCAGCACCGGCATCTACATCTTCGAGCCGGAAGTGATCGACCTGATTCCGTCGGGCGTGCCGTTCGACATCGGCGCACAGCTGTTCCCCCTGCTGGCCGAGCGCGGCCTGCCGTTCTACGCCCAAAGCCGGCCGTTCAACTGGCTCGACATCGGCAGCGTGTCCGACTACTGGGAGGTGCTGCAGAACGTGCTGATGGGCGAAGTGGCGCACATGGACATGCCCGGCACGCGTATCGAAGAAGGCCTGTGGGTCGGCCTCAACACCAGCATCGACTGGCACGGCACCACCATCGAGGGCCCGGTCTACATCGGTTCGGGCAGCAAGATCGAGGCCGGCGTGCACATCGTCGGGCCGAGCTGGATCGGCCACGGCAGCCACCTGTGCGCCGGCGCCGAGGTGGTGCGCAGCGTGTTGTTCGAATATACTCGCGTACTTGCCGGCGTCAGCCTGGAAGAGATGATCGTGTTCAAGGACTACAGCGTCGACCGCAAGGGCGAGATGAAGCATGTGTCCGAATACGCTTCCGAAGAATGGGTCAACGCCCGCGACCGGCGCAGCCGCCGCCGCAAGGGCGACGAGTCCGAGCCTGGCCAACAAGAGAAAGAGCATCCATGAAAATTTATCCAGTGATCCTGTCCGGCGGCGCCGGCACCCGCCTGTGGCCGCTCTCGCGCGCGGTGCTGCCCAAGCAACTGCTGCCGCTGGTGTCGGACCGCACCATGCTGCAGGACACCGCGCTGCGGGTGGCCGACTGGCCCGAACTGATGGCGCCGGTGGTGGTGTGCGGCAACGAGCACCGCTTCCTGGTGGCCGAGCAATTGCGCGAGATCGGCGTTGCTCCGCTCGGCATCCTGCTCGAGCCGGCCGGGCGCAACACGGCGCCGGCGGTGGCGGCGGCGGCCCATTTCCTCGCCGCCATCGATCCGCAGGCGGTCATGCTGGTGCTGCCGGCCGACCATGTGATCGACAACCCGGTCGCGTTCGCCGCCGCCGTCCGGCGCGCTGCCGTGATGGTCGAGGAGGGCGCGCTGGCCACCTTCGGCATCGTGCCGCAGGGGCCGGAAACGGGCTACGGCTATATCCACCGCGGCGCCGCGGTGGACGGCGCCGACGACTGCTACCAGGTCGACCGCTTCGTCGAAAAGCCGGACCGCGCCACCGCCCAGGCGTTCCTGGCGGACGGCGGCTACTACTGGAACAGCGGCATGTTCCTGTTCCGCGCCGAGCGCTTCCTGGCCGAGCTGACCCGGTTCCGGCCCGAAATCGCCGGCGCCGCCGAAGCGGCGGTGCGGCTAGGCTACAGCGACCTCGATTTCTGCCGCCTGCACGAAGACTCGTTCAACGCCTGCCCGTCGGACTCGATCGACTACGCCGTCATGGAACACACCGAGCGCGCCGTGGTGGTGCCGGCCGACATCGGCTGGAGCGACGTCGGTTCCTGGTCGGCGCTGTGGGAAGTGCAGCGGCGCGACGCCAACGGCAACAGCCGGCGCGGCGACGTCTACCTCGACGGCGTATCGAATTCGCTGGTGCGCGCCGAGAGCCGCATCGTCGCCGTGATCGGCGTGCAGGACCTGGTCATTGTCGAGACGCGCGACGCCGTGCTGATCGCCCACAAGGACCAGGTGCAGCGCGTCAAGCAGGTCGTCGAGCATCTCAAGTCCGAGGCCCGCACCGAGCACCTGTACCACACCAAGGTCTACCGGCCGTGGGGCCATTACGAAGGGATCGACGCGGGCGACCGCTTCCAGGTCAAGCGCATCACCGTCAAGCCGGGCGAAAAACTGTCGCTGCAGATGCACCATCACCGCGCCGAGCACTGGGTGGTGGTCAGCGGCACCGCCCGCGTCACCTGCGGCGAGAGCGTCAAGCTGCTGTCCGAGAACGAATCGACCTACATCCCGATCGGCATGAACCACCGGCTGGAAAACCCCGGCAAGGTGCCGCTGCACATCATCGAAGTGCAGTCCGGCAGCTACCTGGGCGAAGACGACATCGTGCGCTTCGAGGACATCTACCAGCGCGCCTGAGCGCCGCATGGGAAAAAAGGGAGGCCGCGGCCTCCTTTTTTTGCGCCGGCCGGCGCCAACCGGCATGTCCAGGCACTGCGCGCGGCAGCGGGCGGCGCGGGCATCATCCTGTCACCGCGCCGCATTATCATCACGCCAGTCGTGGTTTTCCTGATGTTTCCCTGTATTTATTCGACAGGGCTCTGAATCGACCAATAAAATCGTATTGTCCAAGCGCGGCGGCTTCGTGCATAGTCAAGCGAGCTGTTCAACAGACACACTTTGCTTACATTGGATTTGGCTCATGTCCGCACCGATCCCCTGCCGTTAGGCGCGCGTTGGAACCGATCATCCTCAGTCTGCGCGAGCAGGACCACCTGTTGCGGGTGATCGAGGCCGCCGTCCAGGTGCGCGAGTTGCGCCAGTTCCAGCGGCTGTGCCAGGAACAGCTGCAGGCGCTGCTGCCGCACCGGCTGATGCTGTGCCTGCAACTGGACGCCGGCGACGCGCTGCTGCATTTCGAATGCCTGCACGACGGCGGGCTCGACGACGCCGTCGTGCGCCGGTGGGCCGATCCGGTCGGCGGCCTGGCGGTGCGCCTGGCGCGCCACTGCCGCGACGCCGAACGCCTGCCGGCGCTGAGCGGCGGCGGACGGCGCGGCGGCGATGCCACCTTCGAGCTGTTGCGGCGCGAACTGCAGCTGGCCGGCTTCGACCAGATGGTGGTGCATGGCAGCGGCCGGCTCGAGGGCGGCGCGAGCCTGTTTGCGCTGTGCGGCTGGAGCGCG
>JARXKM010000250.1 GCA_030272785.1 Pseudomonadota bacterium | reverse complement strand
CGCAGTTCACCTTCAAGGCACTCAACGAAGGCATCTACGTGTACCACTGCGCCACTGCGCCGGTCGGCATGCACGTCGCCAACGGCATGTATGGCCTGATCCTGGTCGAGCCGCCCGAGGGCCTCTCCAAGGTCGACCATGAATACTACGTGATGCAGGGCGACTTCTACACCGCCGGCAAGTACCGCGAGAAGGGCCTGCAGCCGTTCGACATGGAAAAAGCCATCGACGAGAAGCCAACCTACGTGCTGTTCAACGGCGCCGAAGGCGCGCTCACCGGCGACAAGGCGCTCACCGCCAAGACCAATGAGACGGTGCGCCTGTTCGTCGGCAACGGCGGCCCCAACCTGGTGTCGAGCTTCCACGTGATCGGCGCCATCTTCGACAAGGTGCGCTTCGAAGGCGGCTCGAACTTCCAGAAGAACGTCCAGACCACCCTGATCCCGTCGGGCGGCGCCGCAGTCGTCGAGTACCGCACCAAGGTGCCGGGCAGCTACGTGATCGTCGACCACTCGATCTTCCGCGCCTTCAACAAGGGCGCGCTGGCGATCATGAAGGTCGAGGGGCCGGAAAACAAGGCCGTCTATTCGGGCAAGGAAGTCGATTCGGTCTACCTGGGCGACCGCGCCGCGCCGAACATGGCGGCGGTGACCAAGGCCACCGCCGCGGCGGCCGGCGGCACCTTGACCCTGGCCGACCAGGTCGGCGCCGGCAAGGCGCTGTTCAACGGCACCTGCTCGGTGTGCCACCAGGCCAGCGGCGCCGGCCTGCCCGGCGTATTCCCGCCGCTGGCCGGCTCCGACTACCTGAACGCCGATCCGCACCGCGCCGCCGGCGTCATCATGCACGGCCTGTCGGGCAAGCTGACCGTCAATGGCAAGGAATACGATTCGGTGATGCCGCCGATGAATCAGCTCAATGACGACGAAGTGGCCAATATCCTCACCTATGTGCTCAATAGCTGGGGCAACAAGGGCGGCCAGGTCAAGACCTCGGACGTCAAGGCGATCCGCGCCATCCCGGTCAAAGCGGCCGCCCCGGCGCACTGAGCGACGCCATGGCCGCCACGTCATCCACATTGGGGCTCGCGCTGGCCGCGCTGGCCGTGCTGCTGGGCGGCGCGGTGCACGGCGCCGACTACGTCAGCATCCCGGCTGGCAAGCTCACCAGCGTGCTGTCGGGCGGCAGCGCGGCCGACGTGCCGATCGCGCTGTCGGCCTTCGCGATGCGCAGCACGCCGGTCAGCAACCGCGAATTCCAGGCCTTCATCGACGCCCATCCGGCGTGGCGGCGCGGCGCGGCGCCGGCGCTGTTCGCCGACGACAGTTACCTGCACCGCCACCCGCTGCAGCCTATGGCCGACGCCGTCGCCACGCGCCCGGTGACCAGTGTCAGCTGGTTTGCCGCGCAGGCCTTTTGCGAAAGCGAGGGCGCGCGCCTGCCTACCTGGTACGAATGGGAATACGTCGCCGCCGCCGACGCCACCCGCACCGATGCGCGGCGCGACCCGGCCTGGCGCGCCGCCATCCTGGCCTGGTACGGCCAGTCCTCGCGCAACGCGCCGGCGTCGATCGGCGGCGCCGCCAATGTCTACGGCGTGCGCGATGTCCACGGCCTGATCTGGGAATGGGTGGACGACTTCAATGCCTTGCTGGTGAGCGCCGACAGCCGCAACCAGGGCGACCCGGACCAGTTGCAGTTTTGCGGCGCCGGCGCCATCAGCCTGCAGGACCGCGACAACTACGCGATCCTGATGCGCATCGCGCTGCTGTCCTCGCTGCGCGGCGCCGATACCACCGATAACCTGGGATTTCGCTGCGCCAAACCCCTACCGAAGGAACTACCATGACACCGACCCTGTTGCGGCGCCTGCGCCCGCTCGTGTTCTCCACCCTGTTGTCCACGTTGATCGGCGGCGCCGCCGCGCTGGCCTTGCCGGCCGCAGCCGCCACGCCCGCGGCGCTGCCCGGCACCTCGCTGTACAAGATCGACGCCACCCTGACCGACCAGCAGGGCCAGCCGTTCAAGCTGGCGGCGCGGCGCGGCCAGCCTGTTCTGGTGAGCATGTTCTACAACTCTTGCCAGTTCGTCTGCCCGATGCTGATCGACACCGTGCGCATGACCGAACAAAGCCTGAGCGCACAGGAACGTGCCGGCCTGGCGAGCCTGCTGATCACCTTCGACCCCGACCGCGACGACGTCAAGGTGCTCGCCAAGGTCGCCGCCGAGCGCGGGCTCGAGCCGGCTCACTGGACGCTGGCGCGCACCGATGCAGCCAGCGTGCGCAAGATCGCCGCCGCGCTCGACATCCAGTACCGCCAGTTGTCGGACGGCGAATACAACCACACCACCGTGCTGGTCCTGCTCGACCGCGACGGCAGCGTGGTCGGGCGTACCAAGAAAATGGGCGCGCTCGACCCGGCGTTCGTCAAGCTGGTGCGCAGCACCCTCGCCGCCGCGACGCGCGCGCCGTAGCGCCCCGCGCGTAAGCCTGCTCGAGGGCGCGCGGCACAGCTGGCCTGGCGCTGTCCGGGTGTCCCTGTACCAGCAAGCGCCGCTTTCCCATGTGCCCATCCTGATGCCAGTCTGTTGCGGCCGGTCCGCTTTGATGTGCATCAAGGACGCCGGCGCGGCAGGCGTGGAGACTGGATGCTCACCAATGGCCGACACGCCAGGCCCACTTCAGGAGGAAACATGTTTAAGCGAATACTGTTACCGACGGACGGCTCCGAACTGGCCCAGCGCGCGGTCCTCGCCGGGATCGGCTTTGCCAAGGAACTCGGTGCCGAGGTCATCGGCATGACCGTCGTACCGAAATTCCACACCTTCACCTACAAGGCGGAAATGGTCGAGGAAACGCAGCAGGAATACGCGCTCCACAGCGCGCAGCGCGCCGACCAGTACCTCGCGGCCATCGGCGAGGCGGCGAGCAGGGCCGGCGTTCCCTGCAGCACCGAAAAAGCGGTCTCGGACGACCCGTACCAGATGATCATCTCTACCGCCCACGACCGCCACTGCGACCTGATCGTGATGGGTTCGCACGGGCGGCGCGGGGTCAAGGGCGTGCTGCTCGGCAGCGAAACCCAAAAGGTGCTGGTGCACAGCAGCGTGCCGGTGCTGGTGTACCGCTAGGGCGCCCATGTTCAAGCATATTCTGGTGCCCACCGACGGCTCGTCCATGTCGGAACAGGCGGCCGCCGCCGCCATCGACCTGGCGCGCGCGCAGGGCGGCGACATCGTTGCCGTCTCGATTGCCCAGCCCTACCCGATGATGGCCGCCGAAGCGATGGTCGTGCTCGACGCCGCCACCGAAAGCCGCATCCTGCTCGGGCTGGCGCAGGACAACGTCGACAAGGTGGTGCAGCTGGCCCAGGCCGCCGGCGTGCCATGCAAGGGCGTCATCGCGATGTCGTATTTCCCGCACGACGAAATCATCAAGGCGGCCGCCGACAACCACTGCGACGTGGTTTTCATGGCCTCGCACGGCCGCCACGGCATCGGCAAGCTGCTCGCCGGCAGCGTGACGCAAAACGTGCTGGCCTACTCGACGCTGCCGGTGATGGTGCTGCGCCCCGGCCACTAGTGAGGGGCGCGCACGGCGCCCGATTGATGTGCGTCAAAGCGAGCGCGCCCTGGCCTCCTTCACACTATCCCTTGCTCGCCATGATCGGCGCATGACCAGCCCGTTGCCCGCCGTGCCCGCCACCTGAAAGGACCAGCCATGTTCAAGCACATCCTGCTGCCCACCGACGGCTCGCCAGCGGCGGAATCGGCGGTACACGCCTGCATCCACCTGGCCAAGCTGACCGGCGCGCGCATCACCGCGGTGCACGTCATGCCGATCCTGCACATGTTCACCTATGAGCCGGGCGTGACCGAATCGGTGCACGACCAAGTCCGCAAGGACCGCGAGCAACACTCCAAAAAATATCTCGAACTGGTGGTACAGCGCGCCGCCGCCGCCGGCGTCCCCTGCACCAGCCTGCTGCTCACGTCCGACTATCCGTACGAGGCAATCATCGAGGCGGCCCGCACCGGCAACTGCGACCTGATCGCGATGGCCTCGCACGGCCGCAAGGGCATCAAGGGGCTGCTGCTGGCCAGCGAAACCCAGAAAGTGCTGACCCACAGCACCATCCCGGTGCTGGTGTTGCGCGACCCGGCCAGCGCGCCGGGCGTGCACGCGACCTTGCTGAGCTAGCCGTAGGAAGCCAACAGGGACGGCAGACAACAGCAACTACTGGGCCACCACCAGCTCGGTAAGGCCGAAGCCTTGTGTGTAGTCGAGCATCGAGATCACCTGCGGGCTGATGCTCAGGAAGGCGATATCGCCCGGCGGCCGCGCCCCACTCGACGTTTTGCGGGAAGCGCTTCAACAGGCAGTGCTTGGCAATCGCAATGCCGGGCCACCTGCCCCGCGCCTTTGATGCACATCAAGGAATTTTGAAAGCGGGATCCCTACACTGAATTGTCATCCCGACAGGAGTTTTCATGCCCATGCCCCCACCCGGCGCCACCATCCTGGCGGTCAACGCCGGCTCGTCGAACATCAAGTTTGCCCTGTTCCGCTGCGGCACCGAGCCGGACGCGCCGCCCGAACAACTGTTCGACGGCTGCGTGGACGGCATCGGCACCGGCAGCGGCTGCTTCAGCATGAACGGTGTCGGCACCGCCGAATCGTTCTCGCGCCACTTCGGCATCCCCGAGCACTTCAGCGCCGCGCGCGTGCTGATGGACTGGCTCGGCGAGCGGCTCGACCCGGCCACCTTGGCGGCCATCGGCCACCGCGTCGTCCACGGCGGGCCGGACTACTGGGCGCCGCAACAGCTGACGGTGGCGATGCGGCGCGACCTGCACCAGCTGACCACGTTCGATCCCGAACACATGCCGCTCGAACTGCTGCTGATCGACGAACTGCAGCGCAAATTTCCCGCCGTGCCGCAATTCGCCTGCTTCGACACCGCCTTCCACCACGCCATGCCGCGGGTGGCGCAGATGCTGCCGATCCCGCGCCGCTACGAGGCGCTCGGCGTGCGCCGCTACGGCTTCCACGGCCTGTCGTGCGCCTGGCTGGTCGACGCACTGGCGCGCCAGGCCGGCACGCCGGCGGCGCACGGGCGCGTGATCCTCGCCCACCTTGGCGGCGGCGCCAGCATTACCGCCGTGCGCGACGGCCTCAGCGTCGACACCAGCATGGGCCTCACGCCCGCCGGCGGCCTGCCGATGGCGAGCCGCTCGGGCGATCTCGATCCCGGCCTGGCGCTGTACCTGGCGCGCACCGAGCAGTCGACGCCGGCCAAATTCAACCACATGGTCAACCACGACGCCGGCCTGCTGGGCGTATCCGAAACCAGCGGCGACATGCGCGTGCTGCTGGCCAGCCAGGCCGACGACATCCGCGCCGCCGAAGCGGTCACGTTGTTCTGCTACCAGGCCATGAAGACCGTCTGCGCGATGGCCGGCGTGCTCGCCGGTGTCGACACGCTGGTGTTCGCCGGCGGCATCGGCGAACACGCGCCGGAAGTGCGCGCGCGCATCTGCGCCTCGCTCGGCTGGCTCGGCATCGCACTCGACCCGCAGCGCAACGCCGCCAACGCAACGGTCATTTCGTCCGACGCCAGCGCCGTCTGCGTGCGCGTGATCCACACCGACGAGCAGCGCATGATCGCCCAGCAAGTACGTCAACTGCTCGAACGGAGCGGCGCATGAGCGACGCGGCGCTGCTGCGCAAAATGCACGCCTACTGGCAAGCGGCGAACTACCTGTCGGTCGGCCAGATCTACCTGCAGGACAATCCCTTGCTGGCCGAGCCGCTGGCGCCGCAGCACATCAAGGCGCGCCTGCTGGGCCACTGGGGCACCACGCCCGGCCTCAATTTCATCTACGTGCACCTGAACCGCGTCATCAAGGAACACGACCTGTCGGTGCTGTACGTGGCCGGCCCCGGCCACGGCGGTCCCGGCCTGGTGGCCAACGCCTGGCTCGAAGGCACCTACAGCGAAACGTACCCGCTGGTGGCCGAAACCACCGCCGGCATGGCGCGCCTGTTCAAGCAGTTCTCCTTCCCCGGCGGCATTCCCAGCCACGTCGCCCCGGAAACGCCCGGCTCGATCCACGAAGGCGGCGAACTGGGCTACTCGCTGTCGCACGCGTTCGGCGCCGCCTTCGATCATCCCGACCTGCTGGTGGCCTGCGTGGTCGGCGACGGCGAGGCCGAGACCGGCCCGCTGGCGACCGCCTGGCACTCCAACAAGTTCCTCAATCCCGCCATCGACGGCGCGGTGCTGCCGATCCTGCACCTGAACGGCTACAAGATCGCCGGCCCGACCGTGCTGGCGCGCATCCCGCACGCCGAACTGGCGGCGCTGTTTACCGGCTTCGGCTACGAGCCATTCTTCGTCGAAGGCGACGACCCGGCCGCGATGCACCGCCTGATGGCCGACACGCTCGACACCGTCACGGCGCGCATCCGCGCGATCCAGCACGCGGCGCGCGCGCACGGCTTCACCACCCGGCCGCGCTGGCCGATGATCATCCTGCGCTCGCCGAAGGGCTGGACCGGCCCGGCCACGGTCGACGGCAAGCAGGCCGAGGGCAGCTTCCGGTCGCACCAGGTGCCGATCGCCGACATGCAGCGGCCCGGCCACCTCGCGCTGCTCGAAGCATGGCTGCGCAGCTACCGGCCCGAGGACCTGTTCGACCGGCACGGCAAGCTGCGCGCCGACCTGGCCGAGCTGGCGCCGCGCGGCACCGCGCGCATGAGCGCGAACCCGGTGGCCAATGGCGGCACCCTGCTGCGCGCGCTGGACCTGCCGAACTTTCGCGACTATGCGGTGGCGCTGCCGGCGCCCGGCGCGGTGCTGTCCGAGCCGACCCGCGTGCAGGGCCAGTTCATCCGCGACGTGGTGCGCCGGAACATGCACAACTTTCGCGTCTTCAGCCCGGACGAGACCACGTCGAACCGCTGGGACGCGGTGTTCGAGGTCACCAGCCGCTGCTCGACGGCGCAGGTGCTGGCCTGCGACGAGCACGTCGCGCCCGACGGCCGGGTGATGGAAATGCTCAGCGAGCACCAGTGCGAAGGCTGGCTCGAAGGCTACCTGCTGAGCGGGCGCCACGGCATCTTCTCCTGCTACGAGGCGTTCATCCACATCGTCGATTCGATGTTCAACCAGCACGCCAAA
>JARXKM010000249.1 GCA_030272785.1 Pseudomonadota bacterium | reverse complement strand
GGACCACCAATGCAAAAGGCGCCCACATGGGGCGCCCGGACGACCCGCTTGCGCGGGCCGGTGCGTGAGACGAGGATCAGGCGTGGTAGGCAGATTCGCCGTGGCTCGTGATATCGAGCCCTTCCCGTTCCTCTTCTTCCGGTACGCGCAGGCCGACCACCAGGTCCACCAGCTTGTAGGCGATCAGCGACACGACGGCCGACCAGATGATGGTGGTGCCGATGGCTTGCGCCTGGGTCCACACCTGCCCACTGATCGAGTAGGCGTCGGTCGACATCTTGTTGGTGACGTAGTCGAAAATGCCCTGGCCGCCCAGTTGCGGCGCCGCGAACACGCCGGTCAGCAAGGCACCGAGGATACCGCCGACGCCGTGTACGCCGAACACGTCGAGCGAGTCGTCGGCGCCGATCATGCGCTTCAGGCCGTTCACACCCCACAGGCAGATGATACCAGCGAGCAGGCCAATGACCAAGGCGCCCATCGGACCGACGTAACCGCAGGCCGGGGTGATGGCCACCAGGCCGGCCACCGCGCCGGAAGCGCCGCCCAGCATCGATGGCTTGCCTTTGGTGATCCACTCGCCGAACACCCACGAAATGGTGGCGCAGGCGGTAGCGAGCAAGGTGTTGATGAAGGCCAGCGCGGCGACGTCGCCCGCTTCGAGTGCCGAACCGGCGTTGAAGCCGAACCAGCCGACCCACAGCATCGATGCGCCGATCATGGTCATGGTCAGCGAGTGCGGCGCCATCGATTCACGGCCGTAGCCGACGCGTTTGCCGATCATGATCGCACCTACCAGGCCGGCGACGGCGGCGTTGATGTGGACCACGGTGCCGCCCGCAAAGTCGAGCGCGCCTTTTTGCCACAGCCAGCCGGCCTTGGCGGTTTCGCTGGCCAGGGTGGCGGCGTCCTTGATGGCGTCAGGGCCGGTCCAGAACCAGACCATGTGGGCCACTGGCAAGTAGCCGAAGGTGAACCACAGCACCACGAACAGCAGCACCGCGGTGAACTTGGCGCGCTCGGCGAAGGCGCCGACGATCAGGCCGCAGGTGATGGCGGCGAACGTGCCCTGGAAAGCGACGTAGACGAATTCAGGAATCACGACGCCCTTGCTGAAGGTGGCCGCGGTGCTGAAAGTTGCCTTGGTCGGGTCCCAGATGCCGTTCAGGAAGGCGCGGTCGAACTTGCCGATGACGGCGCTGCCTTCGGTGAACGCCAGCGAGTAGCCGTAGATGCACCACAGCACGATGATGACCGCGAAGATCATGAACACCTGCAGCAGCACGGAGAGCATGTTTTTCGAGCGCACCAGGCCGCCGTAGAACAGCGCCAGGCCGGGAATCGTCATCATGATCACCAGGATGGTGGCGATGAACATCCAGGCGGTGTCGCCCTTGTTGGGGACGGGCGCGGCCGGCGCGGCGGCCGGGGCGGCGGCGCCGGCCGGGGCGGCAACGGCGGCAGCGACCGGGGCCGCGGCGGGCGCGGCGACCGGTGCCGTGACGACAGCCGGGGCCGGGGCAGACGCGGCGGCGGCGACGGCGGCGGCCGAGGCGTCAGGTTTCGGGGCGTCCTGCGCGCTGGCGCTCAGGGCGCCGCACATGGCGACGGCGACAGCGATCCCGGACAGCCATTTTGTTATATTTTTATTCATCTGGATTCTCCTTAAAGAGCTTCGTTGCCGGTTTCGCCGGTACGAATGCGCACCACCTGCTCGAGGTTGTACACGAAGATTTTGCCGTCGCCGATCTTGCCGGTGCGGGCCGCTTTTTCAATCGCTTCGATCGCCTGGTCGACGATGGCGTCGTCGACTGCCGCTTCGATCTTGGTTTTCGGCAGGAAATCGACGACGTATTCGGCGCCGCGATACAGTTCGGTGTGGCCCTTCTGACGGCCGAAGCCCTTCACTTCGGTGACGGTGATGCCTTGCACGTTGATCGCCGACAGTGCTTCGCGCACCTCATCGAGCTTGAACGGTTTGATAATGGCGGTAATCAGTTTCATACAAAGCCTCGTTTAGAAAGTTTTAGAGACGGACAGCACCAGGCCGGTCTTGGCCAGATTCTTGCCGGACGGGCTGACGTACGCCTTGGTGTCGGCATAAATTGCCGCCAGCGCCACCGAACAGACACCGAAGTCCTTGGTCACGCCGACCTTGTAGTCGGTATAGGCGAAGGCGCCGTTGTTCTTGACGCCCTGATGGCCGGCATGCAGGTTCAGCACCAGGCCGGTGGCGAGATCGATGTTGGCGCCGACGTCGAGGTAGCCGCTGTTCTTGCTGTTGGAGGTGCCGAACAGGTTGGTGGTCGAATGCGAATACTTGATGTAGCCAGGACCGTAGCCAACCTGGCCGTACAGTTCGAAGGTGTTGGCGCTGGTCGCCAGGCCGTTCGATGGATAGAAATAGTACAGGCCGCCGACGTCGTAGCTGATGCCGGGCGCGATCTCGCCTTTCTTGCCGCCGTAGATGTCCCATTCGACGTTGCCGTCGCCGCCGGCGTCGCTGATCCACTTGATGGTCGACAGCCAGGTACCCACGTACAGCCCGGTTGGGTTGTTGACGTAGTCGGCGCCGCCCTGCAGAGCCGGCTTCAGGCGCGACTGCGAAATACCCCGATAGCGGTAGTCGGTGGTGACGGCGGCGTTGAAGCTGACCTCGTTGTCCGGTTTCGCATCTTCGGCGCGGGCGCTCGAGGCGGCGCCGAGCGCGGCGAATGCAAGAGTGATCGCGGCGACAAGTTTCAACTGGCTTTTCAGGTTTTTCATGGCGATTCCCTATTGGATTGAACGGATTGTGGTGGTTGCGGTTTAGAATCTGGCGTGGCGTGCATCGCAGCGGCTATCTACTTATAGCAACCATTAGCAGAATGCATGCCAGCCCCGAATTGGCGCGCAGCAGCTTGTTTTTCCGCGCTCGCGACACAATATTGATAATTATTAACGGTACGAATTGTGCAGCGCACGATCCACGCCAAAGCATGCACCGATTTAAGGCTTTTGTGCACTTATATGGTGCGTGCGATTGTATTTACGACAAGGAAACGACATGGACATGAACAGCTTCTTCAGTGACTTGCAGGGCAAGATCAATCAGGCAATCGACAGTTCGCCGGCGAAAGACATCGAAAAGAACGTCAAGGCGATGATGACGCAGGGCTTTTCCAAGCTCGACCTGGTAACGCGCGAGGAATTCGATATCCAGGCGCAGGTGCTGGCGAAGACGCGCGCCAAGCTCGAGGCGCTCGAAGTGCGCATGGCGGAACTGGAAACCCGGCTGGCCGAGCCGGCGCCGCCAATCAAGGACTGAGCGGCTGAGCGGCGGCGCGGCAGAGAACACGGCGGCGGTTCAGGCGCGCCGACGGGTGAACGCAGGCGCAATTGAAATGGCCGCCAGCGCCAGGGCCAGCGGCACCGTCGAGATGAAACCGGCATAGTTGAAACCGAGGGCGCCGCCGATGCCGCCGACCAGGAACGAGCCGATCAGGGTGGCGTGCACGCGCAGCTTGCGCCGGTTGGCGGTGACCGCCACCCGGCCGTCGTCGGCGCGGTGGCGGTTCCAGTACAGCAGTTTGCCCAGTTCGATCCCCATGTCCGTCGTCAGGCCCGTGAGGTGCGTGGTACGGATTTCCGCGCGCGAAATCTTGGTGATGAGGGCGTTTTGCAGCCCCATCGTGAAGCACAGGACGATCACGGCGAACGAGACGTCGACGAATTCGTGCTTCTTGAGCGTGCCGCCGAAGGCGCCGAAGACCAGGATCAGGGTCGCTTCGATCAGCAAGGGGACGGCGTAGACGTTGCTGACGTTGGCGCGCCGCAGGTAATTGACGATCACCGCGGTGGTCGCCGCGCCGCTGACAAAGGCCAGCCACGACATCGCCGCGATGCCGGCGAACTCGAAGTTGCGCAGCACCAGTTGGTCGGCCAGCGCCGACACCATGCCGGTCATGTGCGACGTATATTGGCCGATGGCGAGGAAGCCGCCGGCGTTGAGGGCGCCAGCCACCAGGGTGAGGATGACGCCGATATGCAGGTCGGCGCGGCGGGTGCGCGGCTTGGCGGTCAAGTCGGTCAGGTACTGGAGCGGCATGGGCGGCGCGACCTTTCGAAATTCAACGACACGGATGGGGAAGTGCTTGCCAAAAACCGGGCGCTGGCGCACGATTGCCTTGCAGGTTGGCACAAAACCAATACAAGGAGATGCGCTGTGATCGAAGTAGCTGTGATGTCCCCGAATACCCTGCAGTCCCGCTTCGACATGGCTTACTCCCTCGAGCAGCACATGCCGAGGGTGCAGCAGCGCATGGCGCAACACTGCAAGTATTACACAGTGGGCCAGGGCGTGGCCGGCGGCGCGCCGGTTCGGTCGCCATCTACGCCGTCACGTGCCATCCGTTCTGCGACTCGGCCGGGTCGTTCCAGGCCGGCTTCGGCCCGCACAGCGATGAAATCATGGGCGGCATCGCCAATTACACCGACTTGACGCCGGTGATCCCGGTGTCCGCCAGGGCGCATCCGGGTAACTCTTGCTTTCTTCAAGCCAGAACATCATTCTTTCCACAGGAGTTCAGATGAGTCATCCGGTCTGTCATGCGGCGTTGCTTGCCTTTTCCGTTGGCGCCACGGTCGCCGTCGCCGCCACCATTGCGCCGGTTGCGCCGGTTGCGCCGATTCCGGTGGCCCGCGTCGAACCGGTCACCGACACCTATTTCGGCGAAGCGATGGTCGACCGCTATCGCTGGATGGAGAACGACAAAGACCCGCAATGGCTGCCCTATCTGCGGCAGCAAAATGCCTATGCGCGCGGCATCCTCGACCATCTGCCCAAGCGCGACGCGCTGCTCAAGCGCATTCGCCAACTGTCCGGCGATACCACCACGCCATCGCGCCTGCAAAAGGCCGGCCCGCGCCTGTTCTATCAGCAGCGTCCGGCCGGCGCCAACAACTTCAAGCTGTTCGTGCGCGAGGTCGGCAGGAAAGGCGCCAAGGACCGCGTGCTGGTCGATCCCACCAGGCTCGATACCAAGAGCGGCCACGTCTCGCTGGACTGGTGGCAGGCGTCGCCCGACGGCAGCAAGCTCGCCTACGGCCTGTCGAAGGACGGCAGCGAGGACTCGGTGCTGCAGATCATGGACGTGCGCACCGGCGCCATCGTGCGCGAGCGCATCCCGGATACCCAAAACGCGACCCCGCGCTGGCTCGACGACAGCTCCGGCTTCTTCTACAACCAGCTGACCGGCAAGAACAACACGCCCGATCGCTACCTCGATTCGCGCGCGCGGTTCCACAAAGTGGGCAGCGATCCGGCCACCGACCCGGTGATCATGGCACGCGGCCTCGATCCTGCCGTGACGTATGAAAAAATCCAGGCGCCCTACATCGGCACCGCCGCGCACTCGTCGAGCGCCGTGCTGGTGCTGACCGACGTGCGCAAGGAGGTGCGGCTTTACACCGCGCCGCTCAAAGACGTCTTGCAGGGCAAGGCGAAGTGGCAGGCGGTCGCCGATTTCGCCGATGAAGTGACTGACTTCGATCTGCATGGCGACGATCTGTACCTGCTGTCCACGCACGGCCACCCGCGCGGGCGCCTGCTCAAGACATCGGCGACGGCGCCATCGCTGGCATCGGCGGCGGCAGTGGTAGCGGAGTCGGCGCTGGTGCTGCAAGCACTGGCGCGCGCCAAGGATGGCTTGTACATACGGTCGATCGACGGCGGCGTCGGCAAGCTGCAGCGCCTTGGCGCGGACGGCAAGATCGTCGATATTGCCCTGCCCTTCGAAGGCACGCTGGGCGCGCTCGACGCCGACGCCGACGCGCCCGGCGCGATGGCGACGCTGTCGGGCTGGCTGCAGCCGACCGGCATCTGGTCGATCGGCGCCGACGGCGCGATGAGCGATACCGGCATCACGCCGAAGCCGGCCATCGATGTCAGCGCCTACACCACGGTGCGCCGCTTCGCCACCGCCAGGGACGGCACCCAGATTCCGTATAGCCTGATCTACAAGAAGGGGCTGAAACTGGACGGCAGCAACCCGGCCTTCGTTTCCGCGTACGGCAGCTACGGTGCGGCCGCCTATGCCCCGACGTTCGCTGGCCGCACGCTGGCGCTGATCGACCAGGGCGCCATCGTCGGCTACGCGAACGTGCGCGGCGGCGGCGAATTCGGCCGCGAGTGGCATCGCGCCGGCCAGCTGGAAAACAAACCGAACACCTGGCGCGACCTGATCGCCGTGTGCGAAGACATGCAGGCCAAGGGCTACACGTCGGCCGCGCACCTGGCCATCGGCGGCCGGTCGGCGGGCGGCATCACGATGGGCCGCGCGCTGGAGGAACGTCCAGACCTGTTTGCGGCGGTGGTGTCGGGAGTCGGCTGGCACAACCCGCTGCGCTACGTGGCGGAGCAGAACGGCTATGGCGAAGAGCCTGAGTGGGGCGCGATCGCCGATCCGGCCGGCTTCAAGGCGTTGAAGAGCATCGACAGCTACCACCAGGTGGTTGATGGCACGCCCTACCCGGCGGTGATGCTGACCACCGGCGTGACCGATCCGCGCGTGGCGCCGTTCCATCCGGCGAAGATGGCGGCTCGCCTGCAAACGGCCACCAGCAGCGGCAAGCCGGTGTTCCTGCGGGTCGACTTCGATGCCGGCCACGGCATGGGGTCGACCCGCGCACAGCAGGATGCGGAGACGGCCGACACGTATGCGTTCATCCTGTCGCAGACGACCGGCAAGCCGTAATCGCACGGCCCCGCCGCCATCACTGCATGGCGCGCCGATCGGCCTTTTCCCGAGCCGGTTGCAGGCCCAGCGTGCGACGCAGCAAGGCCAGCTTCTCGTGCCAGACCTGCACCTGCGCGCTGGCGTTCGCCTCGGCCGTGCCGCCGACTTTGAACAGACCGGCGTTGCGGCGTTATATTGGGTAGTCGGACTCCAGCCGTTGCCGCCCAACGCGTGGCCGGCGTCGATATGGATCAGCGTGACCGTCTCGCGCTTCGCTTCGGCGCGGCGCCCGGCAATGTTCTGCGCCATCATGCCGGAAGCCCACATCTGATCGTCGACGCCGCTGGCGACGAGCAGCGGTCCCGCGAAGTTCTCGACGCGGATACGCGCCGCCACCGCGGCGGCGGGATGGGTGCCGCTCCCGCTTCCCTCCCCGGGGGTCAGTGCCGGCATTCAGACACGGCCTCGACATTAGCCGTGGACACCCTACC
>JARXKM010000248.1:5960-7359 GCA_030272785.1 Pseudomonadota bacterium | reverse complement strand
TCTGATGGCATCGATCACAATCCCGAGTGCGCGCGATGCATGTCGGCGACTGGGGTAGTAGGCATGCAAGCCCGGAAAGGTCGTACACCAGTCGTGCATGACGCTCACCAAACGCCCTGCGCGAACGTGCTCGCCGACCAGGTCTTCGGTCAGAAACGCCAGGCCGTTGCCGCTCAGCGCCGCATTCACCATTTGGCTGGCGTTCGAAAACACGGTCTGCCCGCGTACCCTCGCCTCGACTTTGCGCCCTTCATGTTCCAGCTCCCAGGCGTAGATGCCGCCGCGGGTCGCCAGGCGCAGCGTGATGCAATTATGTTTCATCAGTTCCTGCAAGGATGCCGGCTTCGCGTGCCAGGCGAAATAGCCGGGAGAGCCGACGATCATCGTCGGCAGCTCGGGTGTCAGGCGCACTGCAATCATGTCGTTGTCCACCTGGTCGCCGTAGCGCACGCCGATGTCATAGCGATCCGCTGCGATGTCGGTGAGCCGGTAGTCGGCATGTATTTCCACGTGCAGGTCGGGGTAATGAAGCAGCACCGGCGCCATCCTTGGCCATAGCACCGTATCAATCACATGGTCGATGGCGGTGATGCGAATGGTGCCGATCGGCTTGCCGCCCAAGTCGCTGACCGCGGCAATTTCGGCGTCGATTTCCTCGAGACGTGGCGCGACGTTCTGCAGTAAGCGCTCGCCCGCCTCGGTAGGCGAAACACTGCGGGTGGTGCGATTGAGCAGGCGCACGCCAAGTCGGGCTTCCAGGGCACGAATGATGTGGCTGAGGGACGATTGCGTCATCCCGAGCTTGGCGGCAGCGCGCGTGAAGCTGCGTTCTCGGGCGACTTCAAAAAATACAAGGATGTCGTTGATGTTGTCCCGGGCCATACGTGTGATTCTCTCAAATAGTTCCGATGGAGTTGCAGTCCGTGCCCGACGATATGCGGTCGCTTACACGTTATATGGGCCGTTGCAACGGCACTCACGGCGCGGTCGGGGCCACCCTGGCCTGTCGGGTTGGTCTCGCGCCGGCCGCAAGCATCACCATATTTAATGACAGTATATTCTCAGTGGTTGGGTTTATTCATGGCGCCCACGCATAAAAGTAAGGCAGTTTGAGCCGGTTCAAGTTTCCGGTGCGCCGGTATCATGCGGTTGCCAGCGTAGTGCGTAGTGCGTATGACGATCGAATGCATCTACATCTGCGCGCAACGCCAGCCCTAAGGAAATTCGTATGACCATGAATGCCAGTACCGCTTCGTCACCGCTGACACGATGCGAGTCACCTGAATCGCTGCCAGCACACAGCGCCAGAAGCGAGGACATCAACCGCGACCTCAAGGATCCGGCAGCATGGGGCGGAGTTTTCGCGTTGTCGCTCGGCGCGTTCGCTCTGGTCGCTTCC
>JARXKM010000248.1:1355-5860 GCA_030272785.1 Pseudomonadota bacterium | reverse complement strand
AGCATGGGGCGGAGTTTTCGCGTTGTCGCTCGGCGCGTTCGCTCTGGTCGCTTCCGAATTCATGCCTGTCAGCCTGTTGACATCGATTGCAGCCGACTTGCATGTGAGCGAAGGGCAAGCCGGACAGGCCATTGCCGTCTCCGGCGCATTCGCACTGCTGACCAGTCTGGCCATCTCCTCGATCGCTGGAGGGATCAACCGCAAGGCCTTGCTGCTGGCACTAACGTTGCTCATGATCGTCTCCGGCACCATCGCAGCGTTGGCACCGAACTACGCAGTGTTCATGATTGGCCGTGCTTTCATCGGGGTTGCCATCGGCGGCTTTTGGTCCATGTCCGCCGCGACCGCCATGCGCCTGGTACCCAGTGAGCAAGTGCCAAAGGCGCTTGCCATTGTGAATGGCGGTAACGCGCTTGCTACCGTCATCGCAGCTCCCTTGGGTAGCTTCCTTGGGGCGATCGTCGGCTGGCGCGGTGCGTTCTTTTGCCTGATCCCGTTGGCAGTGATCGCCCTGGCGTGGAAAATGCTCAGCTTGCCCTCGATGCCGGCCAGGTCCATGCACGGCAAACGAAATGTGTTCACGCTGCTCACGAGCCCACGGGTCGCGTTGGGGATGATGGCGGCCAGCCTGTTTTTTATGGGGCAGTTCGCGCTCTTCACCTACCTGCGTCCTTTCCTCGAAACGGTCACGCACGCCAGTGCAACGACGACTTCCCTGATGCTGCTCACGATCGGCGTCGCCGGATTCGTCGGCACGCTGCTGATCGGCTCCCTGGTGAAGGAAAACATGTTCCGCATATTGGTCGCCATCCCGCTTGTCATGGCGGCAATTGCCGTCGCACTCATCGGATTCGGCCGTTCCGTTGCGGTGACCGCAGGGCTGCTGGCGTTGTGGGGCCTGGTGGGCACGTCGGCGCCGGTTGGCTGGTGGACATGGCTGGCGCGCACGCTGCCTGACGACTCCGAGGCCGGGGGCGGCCTGATGGTGGCGGTCGTCCAGCTCGCGATCGCATCAGGCGCGGCGCTTGGCGGCGTTCTGTTTGATGGCTACGGGTACCAAGCCACTTTCGGCCTGAGCGCAACGATGTCATTGATGGCTGCTGCGCTGGCGCTCGCTGCGGCGCGAGCACGTACCTGAGGCAGCAGCCGGCCGATTAATCAAGCAAGGGTCAAGTCACATTGGGGCCCGCGAAACCGGGGTCAGCCGACTTATCCTCGGCGACCTCCTCTGCCGCGTGCTACACCGCGCGTCCCATCTTCTGCACCGTGTAATTGGGCACATCCTTGGGCGGCTTGACCAGCTTGACAATGGCCATCGAGCAGTTGCCGCCTTTGCCCAGGGCGCGCTCGCCGGCCTTGTTGATCAGCAGTTCGGCAGCCTGGCGCGGCGCGTTCTTGCTCAGCGCGGCTCCCAGTTCGGCATCGGTGAAGAAATGCCACAAGCCATCCGAGCACAACAGGAAGGCGTCGCCGGCGGCCAGGTCGGCATGGTTGCCGATCGCCACGAACGGCTCCTTGCGGCTGTTGCCCAACACGTTAATCAGCAGCTTCGAATGGCGGTGATTGCGCGCCGACTCGGCCGGCAGCTTGTCGCTGTCGACCAGGTGATCGATGTAAGTGGCGTCGCTGGTGCGCGATTTGCACTCGGCCTGCTGGAAACGGTACACGCGGCTCTCGCCCACGTGCGCCCACACCGCCTGGCCGCTCGGCGAGATGAGCAGCGCGGCGAACGTCGCATGCGGCTCGGTTTGCGTCGCCAGGCCGTTCATCTTGACCACCACGTGGGTCTCGTGAACGATGTCGCGCAGCAGGGTGGCGAGCCGCTCGACGCTGGCGAACTCGCCCGGCTTGAACTCGTCAAACAGCTGCTTGGCGGTGTGCAGCGCCTGTTCGGCGGCGGTGCTGCCGCCGGCCACGCCATCGGCCAGCACCGCCAGCAGGTAGCCGGGCGCGCGCGCGCCGGTGAGCAGGGCGACACGGTTGTTCTGTTGCGGTCGGTTACCGATGTGCTGCGCGGTCCCCGCTTCGATCTTGTATTGATTCATAAACTGCGCTTTCCACACCACGGGGCTTAATCTATGTTGGCGGCAACCTCTTGGTAGATTAAACTATGCGCTGACACCACAAGAAGTTGCAAGACGTAACTAATTGATGTCGATTGTATGCGGTTCGCGGACACACCTTAAAAGTTATTTGTAATATTCTGTTGGGAACTGCACACACCATGACTGATGACCAAAACATCCAGCGGCGCCTCATCGAGCTCGACGTGGAACATCGCGACCTCGACGCGGTCATAGACATGTTGACCCTGGATGGCCATCACGACCAGTTGCAGCTGCGCCGCCTCAAGAAGCGCAAGCTGCAGCTGAAGGACCACATTACCTTGCTGAAAATGCAATTGGTGCCGGATGTCCCGGCCTGATCCGTCTTCGCCTTACCGACTGCCATTTTGACCGATACCCTCCAGGCGCCAGGCGAGCGCGCCGTCGCCGCCGCCGCCGCACCGGCCGCACCGGCTACCGCGCCGGTGGGCAAATACGACACCGAGATCGACCGCTTGTTCAGCGCCGGCGGCCCGCTCGCGCCCGCGGTCGGCAGTTTCAGCCCGCGCCGCTCGCAGACCGAGATGGCCAAGGCGATCGCCCAGGCCATCGCCGACCAGAAGACTCTCATTGCCGAGGCCGGCACCGGCACCGGCAAGACGTTCGCCTACCTGGTGCCGGCGCTGCTGTGGGGCGGCAAGACGATCGTCTCGACCGGCACCAAGAACTTGCAGGATCAGTTGTTCCTGCGCGACATCCCGACCGTGCGCGCCGCCTTGCGCGCGCCGGTCTCGGTGGCGCTGCTCAAGGGCCGCTCGAACTACGTCTGCCACTACCATCTTGAACGCACCATGCAGAACGGCCGCATGACCTCGCGCGACGACATCGGCCACCTGCGCGAGATCTCGCGCTTCATCAAGATGACCGGATCCGGCGACAAGGCCGAGCTGGCCAAGGTGCCCGAGAACGCCTCGATCTGGAACCTGGTCACCTCCACCCGCGACACCTGCATGGGCGCCGAGTGCCAGTACTACCAGGACTGCTTCGTCATGAAGGCGCGCCGCGAGGCGCAGCAGGCCGACGTGGTGGTGGTCAACCATCACCTGTTTTTCGCCGACGTCGCGCTCAAGGACACCGGCGTGGCCGAGCTGCTGCCGTCGGCCAACACCATCATCTTCGACGAGGCGCACCAGCTGCCCGACACCGCCACCCTGTTCTTCGGCCAGACCGTGTCGACCTCGCAGATCCTCGAGCTGTGCCGTGACGTGCTGGCCGAAGGCCTGGCGCACGCGCGCGGCGGCGCCGACTGGGCCAAGGTCGTCACCGTCGTCGAGAAGGCGGCGCGCGACCTGCGCCTGACCTTCCCGCAGGACGTGATGCGCATGTCGCTCGCGCAGATCACGCCGTCGTCCGACTTTTTCCCGGCGCTGGCCACCGTCAAGGACAACCTGGCGGCGATGATCGCCGTGCTGGAAGACCAGGCCGCGCGCGCCGAAACGATCGAGCAGCTGCGCGTGCGCGCGGTCGAGCTGGCGCAGTCGCTGGACGGCTGGAAGGCTGACCGGTCCGCCGCCGCGGGCAAGGGCAAACAGGTCGAAGGCGACGAAGCGGTGCTGTGGGTCGAGGCGTTCTCGTCCTCGCTGCAGCTGCACAAGACGCCGCTGTCGATCGCGCCGATCTTCAACAACCAGCGCGAAGGCACGCCGCGCAGCTGGATCTTCACCTCGGCCACCCTGGCGGTGAAGAACGACTTCAAGCATTTCTCCAACCAGATGGGACTGACGGGCGAGCCGGCGCAGACCTGGCCGAGCCCGTTCGACTACGAGCAGCAGGGCCTGCTGTACGTGCCGACCGGCCTGCCCGACCCGAACGCGATGGGCTACACCGACGCGGTAGTCGACGCCGCCCTGCCGGTGATCGAGGCGGCCGGCGGGCGCACCTTCTTCCTGTGCACCACCAACCGCGCCGTCAAGCACGTCGCCGAACGGCTGCGCAAGGACTTCGCCGACCGCGGCCTCGAGTACCCGCTGTTCGTCCAGGGCGAGCGCGGACGCACCGAACTGCTCGACTCGTTCCGCAACGCCGGCAACGCCGTGCTGGTGGGCAGCCAGAGCTTCTGGGAAGGCGTCGACGTGCGCGGCGACGCGCTCTCGCTGGTGATCATCGACAAGCTGCCGTTCGCCCCGCCCGACGACCCGGTGCTGGCCGCCCGCATCGACGTGATGGAAAAGCAGGGCATGAACGGTTTCATGCACCACACCCTGCCCGAGGCGATCATCAACCTGAAGCAGGGCGCCGGGCGCCTGATCCGCGACGAGACCGACCGCGGCGTGCTGATGATCTGCGACCCGCGGCTGATCTCCAAATCGTACGGCAAGCGGGTCTGGCAAAGCCTGCCGCCGTTCAAGCGCACCCGCCTGCAGGCCGACGTGATCGCCTTTTTCAAGCCGCCGCCAGCCG
>JARXKM010000248.1:0-1255 GCA_030272785.1 Pseudomonadota bacterium | reverse complement strand
GGGAACACGATGAAACTGACCAGGTCCGCCATCTTCATCATTGCCCTGACCGGCGTGGCCTGCGCAGCCATCCCCGCGCCAGCGCTTGCCGCCGAAGCGCGCCCCGCGGCCACGGCGGCGCAGCGGCTCGCCGCGCTGGCCGACCACTACTACGACGAGCAAGCCCGCTTCGAGCCGCTCAACGCTACCGTCGCGGGCGACAACCGCTACGACCACCTGCTGCCGATGACCATCGTGCCGGCGGTGCGCGCGCGCCGCTTCGCCATGCTGCACGCGGCGCGCGACAGCCTGGCGCGGATCGACCGCAGCAAGCTGGCCGGCACCGACCTGACCACCTTCGACGTGCTCGACTTCGAGCTCAATAGCGCGCTGGCGTACGAGCCGTTCAAGGACCACCTGCTGCCGCTGAGCCAGATGGACAGCGTGCCGGTGGTGCTGGCCAACTTCGGCAGTGGCGAAGACGCGCAGCCGATCGCCAGCGTGGCGCAGTATCAGGCCTACCTGAAGCGGGTCGAAGCGCTGCCGCTGTGGATAGACGCGGCGATCGCCAACATGCGCACCGGTATCAAGGCCGGCGTGGTGCAGCCCAAATCGCTGGTGCTGGCGCTGCAGCCGCAGATCAAGGCGCTGGCCGACGCACCGTATGAAAAGAGCGACTTCAGCGCGCCGGTGCGGCGCTTTCCCCCGGCCTTTTCGGCCGCCGACAAGGCGCGCCTGGCCGGCGCCTACCAGCAGGCGGTGCGCGGCGCCGTGCTGCCGGCGCTGCGTCGGCTGGCCGCCTTCATCGACACCGACTACCTGCCGGCGGCGCGCGCCAGCGCCGGCCTGGGCGGCTTGCCCGACGGCGCCGCCTGGTACCGCGCCGCGATCAGGGACCAGACCACCACCGATCTCAGTCCCGACGAAATCCACCGTATCGGCCTCGCCGAGATGACCCGCATCCAGGCCGAGTACGCCAAGCTGGGCCCGAAACTGGGCTATGGCGGTGTCCCGGTGGGCCTGCCGGCATGGCTGAACCAGCAGGAAGCGACGCATCCGTTCAAGACCGCAGCGCAGGTGCTGCAAGCCTACCGCGACCTCAACGCGCGCATCATGCCGCTCCTGCCGCAGTTGTTCGCGACGATGCCGAAGGCGCCGCTGGAGATCCGCGCCGAGCCGGAACTGAGCCGCGCGAGCGCGTCCGACCACTACACGGCGGCTGCCGCCGACGGCGCGCGCCCGGGCGTTTTCTGGGCCGTGATCGTCGATCCGGCGC
>JARXKM010000247.1 GCA_030272785.1 Pseudomonadota bacterium | reverse complement strand
ACTGCGCTACGACGGCGAACTGATCACGCCAGGGGCGACGTTGTCGACGATCCGCACGGCGGCACAGCAAGCGCAGACGGCCAAGGCGTAAAACAGCCCCCAGCCCCGGGGGTCAGTGCCGGCAATCGTACACGGCCTGAACGCTAGCGCGGGCTATAGAAGAGCTCGTGTACGATTGCCGGCACTGACCCCCGGGGCTACAGAAGAGCTCGTGTACGATTGCCGGCACTGACCCCCGGGGTGAGGAACGGCGCTATTTGTTGGCGGCACGTTTCAGCCAGCGCATCAGGCCGCCCAGTAGGGGCAGCTTTTCGTATAGTTCCTCGGCGGCGTCCCAGTAGTCGCGGTGCAGTATCACGGCGCCGGCGCCGTCGAAGCGGATGTGGGTGGCGCCACGGATGCATAGGCGCGCGCCGGAACGACGCTTCGACTGAAACGTGAAGTCCCATACCAGGAACGCTTCGGCGCCCTGCAACACCCGGCTCGTGACGACGAAGCGGGGCGCGTCGACCTGCTCGAACATGTGGCGGAAGATGGCAACGATCGGTCCAATTCCCCGCACTTCGTTGAACGGGTCCTTGAACTGCGCCTCGGGCGCATAAATCGCCGGCAGCCGCACCAGCGAGGCGACGCTGATGTTTTCATAGAACTGCACCAGCCGTTCGAGTTCGCTGTCGTAAGTCATAGTCCGGTCACCTTGTGGATCAGCCAGAAGTAGGCGCGGTACGGCAGCAGGCGCGCCAGCCGCAGGCAGTTGGTGAAGCGCTTCGGGAAGTGGATGTGGAACTGTCCGCGCGCGATGCCGTCGATCAGCGCGGCGGCGGCGGCGGCGGCGCTCATCAGCGCGGGCATCTTGAAGTCATTTTGCGCCGTCAGCGGTGTGTCGACGAAGCCGGGATTGACCTGGTAGACGGCGATGCCGCGCGGGCGCAGGTCGAGGTAGAGCGACTCGGACAGGTTGATCAGCGCCGCCTTGGTCGGGCCGTACACCAGCGCTTTCGGCAAGCCGCCGTAGCCGGCCACCGAGGCGACGATGCCGATGCCGCCGGCACCCTGCGCAAGCAGCAGCGGCAGCACCGCGTCGAGGCAGTTGAACACGCCGCGCAGGTTCAGGTCGATCATGGCGTTGGCCGCCGCCAGGTCGAAGCCGTCGGCGCGCATTTCGTTGTAGCCACCGGCGAGTACCAGCACCAGGTCGATGCCGCCCCAGGCGTCGACGATCTTGTCGCGCGCGCGCAGCACGCTGGCGTGATCGGTGACGTCGAGCGGCGCGCCAAGCGCGTTGCGCGACACCGCCGCGGCCCGTTCGATCGCTTCGGCATTGCGGGCCGACAGCGCAACCTTCGCGCCGCGCAGCAGCAGCTGCTGGGCGGCGGCGGCGCCGATGCCGGTGGAGGCGCCGATCATCCATACGCGCTTGCCGGCCCAGTCGTCGATGCGGGGGTTCATCGCTTGACGAACGACAGCGTGACGCTGCCAAGGCCGACGCCGAATTTGCTCATCGCGGTGCGGTTGAGCATGACGCGGCCGTCGATGAGGAACATCCAGTCTTCCATGTCGACGTTGTAGACCTTGTCGCCGACCGGCTGCGCCAGCACGTACTGCCAGCGCAGCGCATTGCCGGAGACGACGCCGTGGGCGATGCCGACGACGTCCGGCGCGGTCGCGGAGAACGTGCCGGCAGCGGTCTTCTGCAAGGTCCAGACCCGCTTCTGCTTGCTGCCGTCCGAATAGGTGAAGTCTTCGTCGAGCGTGCCGGTGTCGCCCTGCCACTGGCAGCGCATCACCACCACGAAGCGTTTGACGACGGCGCCGGAGCGGTCCTGGAACATGCCGTGGGCGTCGAGCGTGCCGTTGAAGTAGGCCTGGATGTCGAGCCGCGGCTGCTCGCCGGCATATTGGTCGGGCCGCGGCGACGAGCAGCCGGCCAGCGCCGCTGAGAGCGCGGCGGCGGCGAGCAATCGGTGGAGGTTCATGGTGGTCCTTTTCATGGTGAGATATCTAACAGTCGCGCAACGGCGCCCGCCACAGCATCGCGCAAGCACCCAGCTTGAGCGCGCACGGCAGCAACGCGTAGGCGCCGGCCAGCGCGGTCGTGCCTTGCAGCTGGCCGGGCACGTAGCCGCACCAGCCGAGCAGCGGCAGCGCGATGCCGGCGGCCAGCGCCAGCGTCATTTGTACGCCCCAGTTCCAGACGCCGAAATAGGCGGCCGCGCGGCCGGCGTGGCCGGCCTTGGCGATCACGCCGGCCAGCAGCGCCGGCGGCAGCGCCAGGTCGGCGCCCAGCGCGAGGCCGGACAGGACGCAGATCGCGCCGAACGGCAGCGCGGCGCCGGGACCAAGCCCGAAGGCCCAGACAAACACCAGCGCCGAGGCCAACATCGCGCCGCCCCACGCGCGCGCCTCGCCGAAGCGGCCGGCCAGCGCGATCCATAGCGGCATCGACAGCGCCGCCGCGCAGAAGTACAGGATCAGCAGCAGGCCGGACATGGCGCCCAGGCGCAGCCGGTCGGCCGCGAAGAACAGGAACAGCGTGGCCGGAATGGCCGAGGCGACGCCATTCACCAGCAGCACCGCGAACAGGGACCGGAAGCGCCGCTGGCCGAACGGCGCGGCCAGCGCGCGCCAGTGCAGCCGCGACGCGCGGGCGGCACCGGCACCGGCCGGGCGGACCGCCCTGGCCAGCAGCAGCGCGCCGGCCAGGGCGAGCGCCGCGGCGAAGGCAAGCGACAGGCCGTCATAGCCGGCCAGCGCGGTAACCGCCGCGGCCAGCACCACCCCGGTCAGGCCGCAGGCCTCGCGCACGCCGGTCACGCGCGCACGCTGCGCCGGCGCATGCGTGAGCGCGGCGCCCCAGCTCTGGTGCGCGATGGTGGCCAGGCTGAAGCCAAGGTAGACCAGCATCAGCGTGGCGCCGAACCAGGCCAGCGTGGCGCCGCGCTGCAGCGCCGGCGGATGGAACAGGCCGACGAAACCGGCCAGCAAGACCGGCAGCGCCAGCGCAACGTAGCGTGCGTAGGCGGCGCCACCGCGCTCGATCCACCAGCCGAGCAGCGGATCGATGAAGGCGGCGGCGATGCGCGCGGCCAGCAGCGCGGCGCCGATCAGCGCCAGCGGCAGGCCGGCGCGCTCGGCGTAGAACTGCGGCAGATAGACGTAGATGGGCAGCGCGACCATCGCCAGCGGCAGCCCGAACAGGCCATAGCACAGCAGATTGGGCAGCCCGAGCGGTTTCATCGCGGCGGCGCGGCTTGCTTGAGCAGCGCCTCGCGCAGCGCCGGCGCGGTGGTGGCGGGGTCGAGCCAGATGCCAAAGAAGGCACGTGCGAAGTCGGCGTCGGCGATGCCGGCCAGCGCTTTGCCGTCGAGGTAGAAACGCGCGCCCTGCCCCGGCACGAACACGCCGGTGATGTGCGAGCCTTCGTGCACGTCGGGGAAGATCGCCGTCATCTGCTGCAGCCAGGCCTTGCGCCGGACGGCGTCGCCGGCGCCGATCTTTTCCATCTGCTCGGCGCTGGCGGCGGCGATCTTGCGGCCATCGAGCTTGCGCGCGTAACGCAGATCGAGCGCGAATGGCGCCGCCGGGACGTAGCCTTGCGGGCCGACCCACAGCTCGGCCGAGTAGATCTGCATGGTGAAGTAGGTGAAGGTGCCGCTGCCGGCCAACCGCGCGTTCGGCACCTCGTGCTCGATGTGCGCCGGCGCGGCCTGCGCCAGCGTGGCGGCGAGCGCCGGCACCAATAGCCCAAGCAGCCCAAGCAGCCCAAGCAGCCCAAGCAGGCGGCGCATCATGGCTTGACCAGCGTGAAGTGCATGACGTCGGTGTTGCGCGCCCTGAAAGCGGCCTCGCAGTAGCAGAGGTAGAACTCCCAGGTCAGGATGAAGCGCTCGTCGAACCCTTGCGCGCGCACCGCATCGAGCCTGGCATGGAAGGCCAGGCGCCAGGCGACCAGCGTGTCGGCGTAGTCGATGCCGAAGCTGAACTGGTCGGCCACCACCAGGCCATGCTCGGCCGCCAGGCGCGCGAACACCGCCGGCGACGGCAGCATCCCGCCGGGGAAGATGAACTGCTGGATGAAGTCGGTGCCCTTGCGATAGCGCTCGAACAGCTCGTCGGCGATGACGATGGTCTGCACGCAGGCGCGCCCGCCCGGCTTGAGGCTGCGCGCGATGCATGCGAAGTAGCTCGGCCAGTAGCTTTCGCCGACTGCTTCGAACATTTCGATCGAGGCGATGGCGTCGTACTGGCCGACGCTGTCGCGGTAGTCGCACAGCTGAAGGTCGACCTGTCCGGCCAGGCCGGCGTCGGCGATCCGCTTGCGCGCGTATGCCAGCTGCTCGCCCGACAAGGTCAGGCCGGTGACGCTGGCGCCGGCGCCGCGCGCGGCCATCTCGGCAAATCCACCCCAGCCGCAGCCGATTTCGAGCACCTTCGCGCCCGGCGGCAGCTGCAGCTGGTCGAGGATGCGGCGGTACTTGGCCGCCTGCGCCAGTTCGAGGTTGCCGCCGGCCGCTTCGGTAAACAGCGCGCTCGAATAGGTCATCGACGGATCCAGCCACAACTGATAGAACGGGTTGCCAATGTCGTAGTGGGCGTGGATGTTCTTGCGGCTGCCGGACTTGCTGTTGCGGTTCAGCAGATGCTTGATGCGGTACGCCAGGCTGCCCCACCAGCTGCCGTACACCAGCGACTCGATCTCGGCGCGGTTGCGCACCAGCAGTTCGATCAGCCCGGCCAGGTCGGAGGTGCTCCAGTCGCCGTCGATGTACGACTCGGCAAAGCCGATGTCGCCCGAGCGTGCCGCCGCGGTGAACATGTTCCAGTTCTTCAGTTCGAGCGCGATCGGCGCCGCGCCGTCGCCGTAGTGGAAGCGCTGGCCATCCGGCGTGCGCAGCGCGAGCGCGCCGTGCTTCAGGTTCGGCAGCAGCTTGAGGATGATGCGCGCTGCCGCCGGCGGCGCGGCGGCGGCGGCACGGACGGCACGGACGGCACTGGCGGCACCGGCGGCACCGGCCGACGGCAGCGATTGCAGGGATTCGGAAGTCATCGGGTCACCTTGTCTTGGGGCGGAACGGGTTTCGGATGGAACGGCACGCGCTTGAGCCAGAGGCGCAGTGCCTGAAGATGGATGCGGGCGACAACGCCGAGCGTGAGCAGCGGGTAGCCGAAGAACGCGCGCGCAACGGCGCGGTTGCCGAGCGGCCTGGCGATGCCCGAGATGCTGGTCTGCAGCAGCGTGCCGCCGGCGTCGACGTGGTCGATGCAGGCGAGCGTGCTTTCGGCCAGCCGGTTCGGCAGCGCGCGCTCGACGCGCATGAAGCGGAACCGGTAGCTGCCGGCGACGGCGCAAAACGGCGACACGTGGAACACCTTGCGGGCCACCAGTTCGCCGCCGTTGGCGATCTCGGCGCCGTGCTCGAGCAGGTAGAAATGGCGCTCGCCGAAGGTATTGCGCACGTCGCACAGCACGGCGCGCAATTCGCCGTTGGCGCGGTGGCAGAACCAGAACGACACCGGGTTGAACACGAAACCGAGCACGCGCGGCATCGCCTGCAGCCAGATGTCGCCGTCGGCGTCGTGTACTCCTTCGCTGCGCAGCAAGTTGTCGATCCACGCGGCGAGCGGGGTGGCGCCGTCGCCATGGTCGGCATCGTGGAACGCCAGCAGGTTGAAGCGGTTGTGCGAGAACAGCGCGCAGCCGAGGCGGCCGGCGGCCAAGGTGCGCACCGGCAGGCGCAGGTAGTAGGCGCGGTACTCGAACGCGTTTTCCACCGGGCGCAGGCGCTTGTGGCGCACCTGGCCAAAGCACAGCTGCGCGCGCGGCGCGGCGCGCGGGTCAGGCGGCCGCATGCCGGGACCGCGCCATCAGCGCGGTCAGCGACGCCGCCACCGCCAGGCCGGACTTGAGACCATCTTCGTGAAAGCCGTAACCGGTCCAGGCACCGGCGAACCAGGTATTCTGCGTGCCCTGGAACTGCGCCAGGCGCGCCTGCGCGGCGACCGCGGCGCGGTCGAACACCGGATGGGCGTAGTCGAATTCGGCCAGCACACGGGCCGGGTCGGGCGCATCGATCGGATTGAGCGAGACGATCACCGGCGTGCTGCACGGCAGCGGCTGCAGCATGTTGAGCAGATAGTGCACGCACACCTGCGGATTGGCGGCGGCGCTGCTCTGGTAGTTCCACGCCGACCACGCCTTGCGGCGCACCGGCAGGCAGCTGGCGTCGGTGTGCAGCACCGCGCGGTTCGGCTGGTAGCGGATGGCCGACAGCACGGATCGTTCGTCGGCGCGCGCGTCGCCCAGCAGCGCCAGCGCCTGGTCGCTGTGGCAGGCCATCACGACATGGTCGAACTGTTCGACGCCGGCCGCCGTTTCGATGCGCAGCGCGCGCGCGCCGCCGCCGCCGCGCAGCACCGAGCGCACCGGCGCGCACAGGCGGCGCGACGGAATCGCCGCCAGCATCTGGTCGACGTAGTTGCGCGAGCCGCCTTTCACGGTGCGCCATTGCGGCCGGTCGCTCACCTGCAGCAGGCCGTGGTTGTGGCAGAAGCGCACGAAGGTCGACAAGGGGAACGCCAGCATCTGGTCGGACGGGCAGGACCAGATGCAGGCGGCCATCGGCAGCAGGTACCAGTGGCGAAACGCGCTGCTGTAGCCTTGCTGGTCGAGCCAGGCGCCGAGGCCGATGTCGGCGATCGCGCCGTCGCGCGCCAGCGCACTGGCCTGGCGGTTGAAGCGCACGATCTCGCGCAGCATGCGCAGGAAGCGCGGGTTGAGCAGGTTGGCGCGCTGGGCGAACACGGTGTCGAGGCTGGCGCCGGCCCATTCGAGGACGCGGCCGGCGCCTTGCGGCAGCTTGACCGAGAACGACATCGCGCTCGGCGCCGTGGCGACGCCGAGTTCGGCAAACAGCGCGATCAGGTGCGGATAGGTGCGCTCGTTGAACACCAGGAAGCCGGTATCGACGCCGAAGCTGACGCCGTCGAGGGTGACGTCGACCGTGTTGCTGTGACCGCCGAAGTAGTCGCCCGCCTCGAACAGGGTGACATCGGCTTGCGCTTGCGCCAGCCGGTATGCACACGACAAACCGGAGATCCCCGCCCCCACCACAGCAATTTTCATCCCACACCTCAAAATTTGTTAGTTTGTCGTGGACAAACTCAATGCAACCCGGATAATCTGCGAAATAATCCGTGTTGTCAAACGTTTGTCGTAGACACGCACGGCAATTGGGATATATACGCTGGCAATGTCGCAACGGATTCAACCGCAGCGAAGTTCGCGCCGCCCCCGGCTGGCCGCGCCATAAATTCCCCGCTGAAACGGTGGATGAATTTGTCGATGCCGTCGGCAGTCAAGGTAAAATGCCGATAGCCGCACCGGTGCGGCGATGTCCTGAACAAGAACCGCCACCCATGATCGAG
>JARXKM010000246.1 GCA_030272785.1 Pseudomonadota bacterium | reverse complement strand
ACGCGAAACCTTAGGGTTTTTTTGTGGTCTGACCATAGGTCAGACCGCGCTTTTCATCGCGACGACGGGCGGCGAAGAACCCAGTGGTGAAGCGTCTATTGTACGGGGCGCGGCGGCTGGATCATGGTAACGTCAACACTCGCTATCAGTCCCATAATCAGTCCCCTAGCAGGAGCTTCGACCATGAATCCAGCAGTTATCCAGGCGCACCGCGCACCCGACCCGGTACCGGCCGACGCGCCGTCCCCCGAACCGTTCGACAATCCCCATCCGCACCATCCGCCGGTGCACACGCCGCAGAACGACGACCCGGTGCCGGATCCGAATCCGTCGATCCAGCTGATCTGAGTTAGTCGAAGGCCCACGAATAGAGCACGTCGAAGGCGGTGTTGGTGCCGGTTTGCAGCTGCAGCGTGATGCGCGGATTGAGCTTGTAGCGCAGCTTGACGAGGCTCGATGCGGTGGTGGCGCCCTGTTCGAAGCTGAGATAGGCGCGCGCCGAGATGCGCTTGCCGACCGTGACCACGGTGGTCTCGAGTCCCTTGGCCTGCGCCAGGCCCAGTTCATCGACGCCGAGCGAATTGGCCAGGCGCGACTGGAAGCCGCCGCCTTTGCCGCCCAACAGCGCGCCGGCCGCGGCGCTGAGCACACCGGCTTCGTTGCCCGAGGTGCCTTCCATGCCGTGCCCGAGCACCAGCCATGACAGCTTTTCGCTGTCCGGCACCGACGGCGTCGACACCAGCTTGGCGGCCGGCGCCAGCGCGGTGCCGCGCACTTCGACACCCGCTTCGACGTTGGTGTCGGTGAGCTGCTCGCCGTCGGGGCGCTTGCGCAGCGCGAGGATGTTGAGTGCCGGGTTGTCGTACGGGCCGCTGAAACTGAGCACGCCGCGTTCGATCGACAGCTTCTGGCCATAGGCGGCGTAGGTGCCGTTGACGACCCGGATGGTGCCGTTCACGCGCGGCGCGCGGCCGCCGGCGGCGCGGATGCGCACGGTGCCGGCCAGTTCGGCGTCGGCGCCCATGCCGCGCAGGCGGAACGCGTCGCCCAGGTCGGCTTCGATGTCGACGCTCAAAGGCATCGCCGGCGCCTCCTTGACCGGCAGGCCGGTCTTGCCGCGGCCAAGCACCACGACGTCGTCCGACAGCACCGGGCGGCCCTGCGGCGCCAGTTCGATCAGGGCGCGGTCGGCCTTGAATTTACCTTCCAGCGCGAAGCGCTTGGCGTCGCGCGTGAGCGTGCTCTGGCCGCTGACGACGACGGTGCGGTCGGGGCGCGACAGCACTTCGAGCTGCTCGGCCACCAGTTTCAGGTTCATGCTCGCTTCGCCGCCGGCGAAGCGCACCGCGCCGTCGGCCACCGCGCGGCCCTGCACGCCGTCGAAGCTGAGGCGCTGCAGCAGCAGCTGGTCGCCGGTCAGTTGCGCGCGCAGCTGGCCGTTGCGCAGCTTGACACCCTGGTCGGCCCAGCGCAGCGCCAGGTTGTCGCCGCTGACGCTGCCGTTCAGACTGGGCGCGCCGACGCTGCCGGCGCCGGTGAGGGCCAGCTTGAGGGTGCCGTCCATCTCGAGCGCCGGCTGGCCGCTGAGCGGCGCCAGCCAGGCGATCGAGCCCATGTCGGCGTTGGCGACCAGCTTGAGCGGGCTGTCGTTGCCGAGCCGGCCGTCGACCATCTGGGCGGTGGCGTCGACCTTGGCGTGGCCGGCGCGGGTGCCATCGAGTTCGAGCTGCAGGTGCAGCGCGCCGCCGGCGACGTCGGCGCGGGCGTCGAGCTGGCGCAGCCCGAGCACCACCGGCACTTCGGCGCCGACGGTCAGGTCGCCCTTTTCGCGGAACACATGCAGCGAGCCGTTGATGGCGGCGGCGGCGCCGGGCGCCGCCGCCGCTTGCATGTCGAGCGCCCACTGCGCGCCGAGCGCCAGGCTGCCGGCCAGGTTGTCGCGCATGCCAGGCGAGAACTGCGCCAGGTAGGACAGCGGCACGCCGGTGGCGGCGCCCTTGCTGGTCCAGCGCGGGCCGTTCTTCTCGAGCGACTGCAAGGTGACGCTGCCCTCGGGCAGCTTGATGACGGCATTCGACAACGAAAGCTGTTCGGGCCGCGCCATGCCGGTGACGCCGGCGCCGGTCGCGCCGGCCACGCGCAGCGGCGCCGGTGCCTGCAGCGCGAAGGCGTAGCGGCCGGTGTTCTGCAGCTTGTCGAGCGTGCCGCTCCAGGCGTTGGCGTTGGCGCCGCCGTGCACCGCGGCGACGGCGTCGAAATTCTCGCCGCGCGCGGTGAGCTGGATACTGTGGGCGCCGCGCGTGCCGGAGGTCTGCAGGTGCGCCGCGGCGATGCGGGTGGCGCCGCTGGCGTAATTGGTGATCTCGACGTCGCTGACGACCGGATCGGCGGCGCCCTGGCCGCTGCCGACGCTGGCGCTGGCGCGCAGGCTCTTGAGCTGGTGGGTGCCGAGCAGGCGCAGGTTCTGGCCGTCGAGGGCGAGCTTGAGCGACGGCGCCTGCAGGCTGCCCGAGACGGTGCCGGCGCCTTTCAGCGCGCCGCCGAAGTCGGGGCCGAGCACGGCCAGCTGGCCGGCGTCGATGCGCCAGTCGAGCGCGTCGCCGGCGGCGCCGAAGCTGCCGCGCGCGGCCAGCACGTTGGGGCCGAGGTGCAGGTCGATGTCGGCGTTGGCCAGATGGCGGGCGTCGGCGGCCAGCTTGGCGTAGCCCCACAGCGGCGCGTTCGACAAGGTCGACGGCTGCAAGGTCAGGTTGAGCGCGCCGCGCCAATCGGCGCCGAGGCGGCCGCTGGCGTCAAAGGCACCGTTGATACTGCCCGGCAGGAAGGCGCCGAACGCGGCCGGATTAAAGCGCTGGGCAGTGCCGCTGGCCTTGACTTCGACCACGCGCGCGGTGCCGCCCGGCGCCAACCAGGCGTCGCCGCTGGCGTGCAGGGTGCCGTTGTCGGCCTTGCGGGCGGCGGCGGCCCAGCCGAGGCCACTGGCGTCGACCACGAAGCTGGTGCGCGGCGCGGCCATGCTGCCGGTGACGGCGCCGCTGGCGCTGATGGCGCCGTACAAGTCGCTGCGCGCGGCCGACAGCTGCTTGCCGTCGAGCTTCCACAGCAGCCGTTCGCCGGGCGCGCCGAAGCTGCCGCGCAGGTCGACCGCGTTCTGGCCCAGCGCCAGCGTGGCGGCGACATTGCTGATGTGGGCCGCATCGGCGTCGAGCTTGCCCTGGCCCGACAGCGGCTGGTTGAACAGGCGGCTCGGACGCAGCGCGAAGTCGGCGGCCACCTTCCAGGCCGGCGCGACGTGGCCGGCCGCGTGCAGGTCGGCGTTCAGGTCGGCGGCCGGATAGTCGCCCAGCGCGGCCGGATTGAAGTGGCTGGCGTTGGCGCTGATCTTGAAGGCCTGCTCGCCGCTCAGCGCAGCGCTGCCTTGCAGGTCGACCTTGCCGGCGCCGGCGACGAGCTGCGCCTGCTCGATGGTGAGCAGGTTGGCGGCCAGCGTGGCGCGCGCGGCGAGGTGCAGGCCGCTGTCTGCCAGCTTGGCGACCAGGGTCTGGGTGGCGCCGGCATTGGCGAGCTTGATGTCGCCGGCGATCTTGGTGCTTCTCATGCGGCTGTGCAGCGACTTCAGGTCGAGGCGGTCGGTATGCAGCACGAATTGTGCGCTGCCGATCCCCTTGTTGTCAGCAGTGCGCGCGACCGTGCCGCTGCCGGTGAATTTGCCGGCCGCGCCGAAGTCGACCAGCACGTCGCTCACCTGCAGCGCGGCCAGGTTGCCGGCCAGTGTACCGCGCATCGCGCGCAGCGGCAGGCGCTGCTTGTCGATGGTGCCGGCCGGCCCCTGGTTGTCGACGCTGACGCTGCCGGCGACCGCGCGGTTGGCGTCGATGCGCGCGGCGACGGCGATGGTCAGGTCGGCGCTCGGCAGCGCCGGATTGAAGAAGCCCGGATCGATGCCGTGGCCGTGGATGGTCATCGCGCGCAGCGGGATGGCGGCGAACGGCGCCAGCGAGAACGTGGCGTCGCCGACGGCGGCGCCGGACTGGCCGGTGGCCGCCAGTTCGGTGGCGCTCAGGTCGCCGGTGGCGCGCACGGTCAGGCGGGCCGGCTGCTGCCCGGCCTTGGGCGCGGCCAGCTGGGTCAGGGTAGCGGTGGCGTCCAGCTTGAACGGTTTGCCGGCGCCGATGCTGCCGCTGGCCGTCGCCAGGCCGAGCGGGGTGACCGCGCTGGCGTCCTGCAGCAGCCATTGCTGGCGGTCGCCGCGCAGCTTGAAGCGCACGTCGGCCAGCACGGTGGCGGTGGCAGCGCTGGCGCTGGCGCCGGCGCCGATCAGCGTGACCCTGGCCAGCTGCGCATCGGCGATCGCCAGCTGGAACGGCGGCGCCAGGGTAGCCGGCAGCTTGGCCGGCGCGCTCTCGCGCAGGGTCTGCATGGTCAGGCTGGCGACGTGCAGGCGGCTGATGGCGACGCCTTTCGACAGGTACTGGAACGGCGACCAGTCGATGTCGATATTGTCGCCGGTGATCAGCTGCTCGGGGCTGCGAAACACGATGTGCTTCAGGTGCATGGACCCGTACAGCGACCCGGTGACGCCGGTGATGACGATGTTGCCGCCGCTCGACGAGGCGATGCGCTGGGCCAGCGACTGCAAGGTCGATTCGCGGCCGAGGTACCAGTAGGCGCCGGCCAGCAGGGCGCCGGTGACGAGCACGCCGGCGCCGACGCGGTGCGGCCAGCGGCGCGGGCGCAGCGGCGGCAGGGCGCGGCCGGCGGGACGCGGGGGCGGGGTCGGGGTATCGGCCATCAGAACGTGAATCCAAGTGAGAAGTGCAGGCGGAACTTCTTGACCGCGTGACCGTAGGCGAGATCGACGTTGATCGGGCCGACCGGGCTACGCCAGCGCGCGCCGATGCCGTAACCCGATTTCGGATGCAGGGTTTTCAGCGTATCGGCGGCGTTGCCGGCGTCGTAGAACACGGCCACGCCGTAGGGCGGCTTGAACCAGTACTGGTACTCGGCGCTGCCGGTCAGCAGGTAGCGCGCCGGCACGACGGCGCTGCCGTCCATGACGCCCAGTTCCTGGTAGGCGTAGCCGCGCACCGACTGGTCGCCGCCGGCGCGAAACAGGAAGGTGCTCGGCACGCCGACCTTGTTCTTCGAGAAGACCGCGCCCGCTTCGGCGCGCAGGATCAGGGTGCTGGCCGCGCCCAGCGGCCGGTAGACCAGGCCGCGGCCGGTGGCGCGGATGAAGCGTTCGTCCGTCAGCAGCGGCAGCACGGCGCCGCCCAGCTGCGCGTTGACGACGTAGCCGGCGGTCGGCGAGAGCAGGTTGTCGAGCGCGCGCTTGGTCCAGCTGTAGGTGAGCGGCACGCTCTTGCTGCTGGTGAGCGGCTCGGCGTCGACCTGGCGCCGCTCGTTGAGGTATTCGAGCGTCAGGCTGCGTTCGAGCAGCGGCGAGCCCCACGAGCGGCGCGCCGCCACGGTCGCCACGCTGGTGCGCACGCCGCGCAGGTCGTTGCGCTCGAAGCCGGCGCCGACGCTGTCGTTATAGCCCTGCGCCGTGGTCGGCAAATAGAAGTCGGCGCGCGCGGTCTGGCGCAACGTTTCGAGGATCAGGTTGCTCTTCATGCGCAGGCCGCGCACGTTCAGGTCGTCGTAGGTGACCTGCGCGCGGTTGCCGGTGTTGGTCGAATAGCCGAGGCCGACGGCGGCGTTCTTCTGCTTGTTCTCGGTCACCCGCACCAGCACCGGCGTCGTCACCAGGGTGGCGGCGGGCGGCTTGGGCGCGGCCGCCTTCTGCTCGTCGGTCATGGTCTCGATCGACTCGTCGAGCAGCGCGCTCATGTCGGCGCTGACGTCGACGCCGCTGAAGTAGCCGGTATCCTGCAGGCGCGCCTGGAAGGCCTGCAGGGTGGCCTCGTTGTACTCGTCGCCCGGCTTGATCTGGTTCAGGTTGGTGACGATGGTGGCCGGGTAGCGCTTCAGGCCCTCGATGCGCAGGGCGCCGAACTGCACGTCCGGGCCGCTGTCGATTTCGACGTGCAGCAGGGCGCGGTGAACGTCCGGGTCGACCGTGGCGTTGGAGTCGACCAGCTGGGCGCGCGGGTACCGCGCCTGCATCACCTGGCGCAGCAGGTTGCGCTTGGCCAGTTCCCAGTCGGCCTGGCGAAAGCGCTGGCCGACGCCGAGACTCCAGCGCTGGCGCAGCGCGTCGGCGTCGAATTTGACGGCGCCCGGGGTGAGCGGCTCGAAGCCCTTGAGCACCAGGTCGACGTCGCCGACCAGCACCGGCTGGCCCGGGTCGACCAGCACGCGCGCCTGCGGTTCGGCGCCGCTGGTGTCAAGCGCGGCGGTGACGTTGGGCGAGTAGTAGCCTTCGGTGGCGACCAGCGTGCGCACCTGGTCGGGGGTGTTCTTGATCAAGCGCTGCAGCTGGTCGCGGTCGAGGCGCGGATTGCCGCGCCAGCGCACCAGGTCGAGGTTATCCTGCAGCAGCTGGTCGAGCGGACTGGGGGCGTCGATGCGCACCGTGTAGGTGACCCCTTGCGCATAGGCCGACGCCGCGGCCAGCACGGTGAACACGGTCAACCCGATTTGTGCCAAAATTCGTGGTTGCCGCGGCGCTTGCGCGGATCTGTCGTCGGGTCTTGCGAGAAACATGTCGCTCCATTCGGGAAAATGCTGAGCGCATCTTACCGGATCGGCCGAATTGATGGCGAACGTCTAACAACCCGGAAATCACCCCCATGCTGCAAAACGATACTGCGCTGGTCCTGTTCAGCGGTGGCCAGGACTCCACCACCTGCCTGGCGTGGGCGCTGCAGCGCTACGCGCGGGTCGAAACGATCGGCTTCGACTACGGCCAGCGCCACGCGATCGAGCTGACGGTGCGCCCGGCCGTGCTGGCCGGCGTGCGCGCGATCGCGCCCGAGTGGGACGCCCGGCTCGGCGAAGACCACCTGGTCGACCTGTCGGTGATCGGGCGCATCTCCGACACCGCGCTCACCAGCAACGTCGAAATCGCGATGCTGGAAAACGGCCTGCCGAACACCTTCGTGCCAGGCCGCAACCTGCTGTTCATGACGGTGGCGGCCACGCTGGCCTACCGGCGCGGGCTGAACGTGCTGGTCGGCGGCATGTGCGAGACCGATTTCTCCGGCTACCCGGACTGCCGCGACGACACCATGAAGGCGCTGCAGGTGGCGCTCAACCTGGGCATGGCGACGCGCCTGAAGGTGGAGACGCCGCTGATGTGGATCGACAAGCGGCAGACCTGGGAGCTGGCCAGGGACGCCGGCGGCGCGGCGCTGGTCGACCTGATCCGCGAGCAGACCCACACCTGCTATCTGGGCGAGCGCGGCGCGCTGCACGCGTGGGGCTACGGCTGCGGCAGCTGTCCGGCGTGCGAACTGCGCGCGCGCGGCTACGCGCAGTTTGCCGC
>JARXKM010000020.1 GCA_030272785.1 Pseudomonadota bacterium | reverse complement strand
ACGCCGAGATCGCCGAACTGCGCGCGCAGCACGTCAAGGGCGAGGCCGCGGTGCGCGAACTCGAACACACGCTGACCCAGTACGAACTCGATCGCGAGGCCGGCTTCGCGCCGTTCGCCAATGCGGTCGAGGAATACGTCGACTTCAGTTTCGCGCACATGCGGCTGGAGGAACAGGCCGTGCTGCCGGCCGCCGACCGTTACCTGACCGACGAGGAATGGCGCGGCGTCGACGCGTCGTTCGCCGCCAACCGCGATCCGCTGGCCGGCACCGACTACAAGCAAGGCTTCGACCGCCTGTTTTCGCTGATCGTCAATATCACGCCGGCGCCGATCGGGGTGGGACCGGCGCTTTGAGAAGCTGACAGTCTTTCGTGGCGCCTGCCATGCTGCTTGCGAATCCCGATTACACTATCGGGCCGCAGCAGCGCTGCCAGTCCTCTCCACGGAAGAACCTCCCGCATGATCGCCGATCCGCTGTTCTACGCAGTCGCCATCCCCGCAGTGCTGCTGACCGGGATTTCCAAGGGCGGCTTCGGCAGCGCGCTGGGCGGCGTGGGCGTGCCGATCATGGCGCTGGCGATCTCGCCGGTGCAGGCCGCCGCGATCCTGCTGCCGGTGCTGTGCTTCATGGACCTGGTTGGCTTTCGCGTCTACTACGGCAAGTGGGACACGGCGAACCTGAAGATCATGCTGCCGGGCGCCCTGCTTGGCATCGCCATCGGCACGGTCACCTTCGGCACGCTGTCCGAAAGCGCCATCCGCATCCTGATCGGCGCCATCGCCGTGGCGTTCACGCTGAACGCCTGGTTCGGCTTCGGCGCGCGCCAGCAGCCGGCCGGCAGCTCCGTCATCAAGGGCACGTTCTGGTCCGGCGTATCCGGCCTGACGAGCTTCCTGGCGCATGCCGGCGGGCCGCCGGCGATGGTCTACGTGCTGCCGCAGCGACTCGACAAGACCACCTACGTGGCCACCATCAGCGTGTTCTTCATGGTCGTCAATGCGGTCAAGCTGGTGCCGTATGCGTGGCTCGGCCAGTTTTCCGCCGCCAACCTGGGCACCTCGCTGGTGCTGGCGCCGCTGGTGCCGCTCGGGGTCTGGCTCGGCCTGTGGCTGCAGCAGCGCGTCAACACCGTGTGGTTCTACAAGATCTCGCAGATTTGCCTGCTCGCCACCGGCCTGCAGCTGATCTACCAGGGCAGCGGCGCCCGCTGATCCGCTAGGGCGCCAGCGGGTCGCCATCGACGACGACGCAATCGCGCCCGCCCCGCTTGGCCGCGTACAGCGCCTTGTCGGCCGCGTCGATCAGGCCGGCCGCCTCATTCAGCCGTTCCTTGCTGAAGCTGGCCACGCCGATGCTCAGCGTGACGTACGGCCGGTTCGCCGCCGGCGCGTGCTCCAGCGCCAGCGCGGCGATGTGCGCACGGATCGCGTTGGCGTGTCCGCGCGCCTGCTCGCCCGAGGTGTCGGGCAGGATGGCGGCAAACTCCTCGCCGCCGTAACGCGCGCTGACGTCGGCCGGCCGCTTGAGCATGCCGGCCAGCGCCTGCGCGACGGCCGCCAGGCAGGCGTCGCCCTGCTGGTGGCCGAAGTGGTCGTTATAGGCCTTGAACGCATCGATGTCCATCATCAGCAGCGACAGCTCGCCGCCGAGCCGCTGCACGCGGCGCAGCTCGCGGTTCATGGCGACGTCGAAGTAGCGCCGGTTGGCGATGCCGGTCAGGCCGTCGACGTAGGAGCGCGCGCGCAGCGACTCGGCATGGTCGAGCAGCTGGCGCTCGCGGCCGACGGTGCCGCTGACGTCGCGAATTTCGATCAGGCAGAAGCGCGCCTTGCCGTCGCTGAACGGCGTCACCGACACCGCATGGTCGATCCGCGCGCCGTCGAAACTGCCGGCCTGGCGCAGCGGGAACGGTGCGCCGTTGTCCGCGTGCGGCAGGTTGGTGGCGATGTCGTCGATCAGCGCTGCCAGCACTGCCGCCTCCACCCGCGAGCCGCGCAGCTCCGGACAGACATCGAACAGGCAGCGTTCGCGCACGCGCGCGGCGGACCTGCCCGAGCGCGGCACCATCCAGCCGTTCCAGACGACGATCTGCTGCGCGGCATCGAGCACGATGACGCCGCAATTGACGAGATTCAGGGCGCGCGCGGAAAGCTCGGCGGCGGGGTCGGGAGTGGCAGTGGTCACGGGGCGATTCGATGTCGGAAAAATAGCGCTGATGATACTGGAATTACGCGCCGCCGCGCCGCCTTATGGCCGCGCCGGACTGTCCGAGGCGAGCAGCGCGACGCCTTCCTCGAAAGTGCGCAGCACCATGTCGACACTCTGTTCGACCACCGACTGGTTGGCGTCGCGGCTGTCCGGACTGAGACGGATCGTCACCAGCAGCGCCTGCGGCAGGCTGGCGCGCAGCTGGCCGGCGACCACTTGCCAGCGCGCCAGGGTGTCCTTGAGCGGGTAGGTCAGGAACACGGTCGACACCAGGTCCTCGCGGCCCGGCCCGGGTCCGGGGCCGTCATCCGGCTGCGCCACCGAGACGCTGCGTGCGTCCACCCCGACCTCGCGCAGCGTCAGGACGAACAATTCGTTGAGCAGGTCGTCGCGTTCGTTCGGCAGGCCGGCGCACAGCGCGATCGAGCGCGCCGGCACGTCCAGCGAGCCTTGCCAGCGGCCCAGGTGGAGCTGGCGCATCTGGCGCAGGTGGGCGCCGACATTCGCGTCGAGCATCGAGATGCGGCGCCGCCCGCGGTGCTGGAGCGGCCGGTCGGACTTGGGCACCAGCGACTCGGCCAGCGCCGCGATGGTGGCGCGCGCCTGGTTCTGCTGCGTCGTCTCGATGCGGCCCGCCTCATACTCGTCGGTGCCGAGCGCGAGCCCGGGCAGCAGGATCTGGTCGCAATAGCGGGCGAAGCTGAACTTGCGCAGGTAGGTCTGGGCGTCGCGGATGATCGCCTCGGCGTCGCCCGACATGATGCGGTGATAGAAGCGCTGCGCCTCGTTGGTGCTGGGCGTATCGGAAAACAGGATGGTGATCGGCTCAAGCGCGCGCACGTGGCGGCCGGCGACGACCAGGCACAAGGTCAGCGGCGTCGACAGCAGCAAGCCGACCGGCCCCCACATGGCGCCCCAGAACAGCGCCGAGACGATCACCGCCAGCGGCGACAGGCCCGAACTCTGGCCGTACACCTTCGGCTCGACGACGTTGGCGACGATCAGTTCGAGCACGCCGAACGTCACCAGGCACGCCAGCGCCAGCGTCCAGCCGGGATCGATGGCGGCGACGAACAGCGCGATCGCCGCGCCGGCCACCAGCGCGCCGAGATACGGCACAAAGCGCAACAGGCCGCTGAGCACGCCGAACAGGGCGGCATGCGGGATGTCGGCGCTCCACAGCGCGGCGCCGACCACCGCGCCGAAGATCACGTTGACCAGGAACTGCGAAAAGAAGAAGCGCGAGACGCCCTCGGTGGCGTCGCCCAGCGCGCGCATGGTGCGCCCGACCTCGCCTTTGCCGGCCAGGCGCACCACGCGGTCGCGCAGCGACTCGTGCTCAAGCAGGATGAACACCAGCAGCACCAGCACCAGGCCGGCGGTGCCGATCGGGCCGGAGATCAGCGAGAGCAGGCGCGTGATCGTCTCCGTGGTCGACAGCTCCGGCGTATGGATCTCGACCGGGATCGGTTTGCTCTGGCCGAGCACCAGGTTGCTGCCCTGGCGCCGCGCCGGCGGTCCGCTGATTGGCGACGCCGGCGCCACGGCGCGCAGTTCGGCCTCGATGCGGGCGAACGGACGCTCGGTGATTTCGCGGATGTTCTGCAGCTTCGCCTGGATGGCGTCGCGGTACTGCGGCAGGTCGGCGCTCACGGCGACCAGTTGCGAGGCCAGCATCACGCAAACGCCGACGATCGCCACGCCGCTCAGCAGGACCGAGATCAGGGTGGCCGGCAACTGCCCCAGGCCGGTGCGGGTGATGGCGCGGATCAGCGGCGCGATGACCAGGCTGAGCACCAGCGCCAGCGCCAGTGGCTCGAGCACTTCGCGGCCGAAATAGAGCAGCCCGAGGATGCAGGTGGCGGTGAGCACGGAGCCGGACGTCACCTTGGAAAATACGGAGCTGTTGCTCATGTGGACACTCGCTGCAGGAAAGCCTGAACCTCCTGTTGTGGGATAAAACATTGACTATAACCAAGAACGCACCCCGCATCAACACGGTTAAGCATGCGATAGCGGCGCGTCGGCCCAACGCGGAGGACTGCCCGCGGCCATTTGCCGCCAAGAAATTAACATTTCTCAGCCGACAATGCATGTGTTGAATTAATACTGCCGAGAAATTTTTCTTCAAAACAATTGAACTATGGAAGCTTTCCACCGCTCAAAGCTTACTCATTCCCCTGTTAATGTTAGGAAATTTCAGATGAAAAAAGGTACTTTTTTTGCCGCTGATGGCGGGGTTGCCACTTTGCTGTGCTGCAGCGCCGCCCTGTGGTTGAGCGCATGCGGCGGCAGCAGCTCCAGTGCCGACACGCAATCGGCCGCGGCTGCGTCATTGCTGGCGGTCGCCGATCACGTCGCCGCCAACCCGGACACCGCACCGACCGCGTTGTTGGCGACCGCGACCGCGGTGACTGCCAGCACCTATCACCTGTACGTGGCCACGACCGGCGCCGACACCAACGCCGGCACCCAGGCGTCGCCGTTTCGCACCATCACCAAGGCGGCAAGTGTCGCCAAGGCGTCCACCACGGTCCATGTGGCCGCCGGCACTTACAACGAAACCGTCAAGACCAATAACAGCGGTACATCGAGCGCGCGAATCCGCTATGTGTCGGATACCAAATGGGGCGCCAAGATCATCGGCAGCGGCAGCGAGGGCATGTGGACCAACAACGGCGACTATGTCGATATCGTCGGCTTCGATATCAGCGGCCCGGGACGCTTGGGCATCCTCAATTACGCCTCGTTCTCGCTGATATCGGGCAATCATGTGCACCACCTGACCGTCTCCGGCGGCTGCAGCGGCAACGGCGGCGCCGGCATCGACAACGCCAACTACAGCAGCTCGGACGACGACATCATCGGCAACGTCGTGCACGATATCGGCGTGCCGGGTGCGTGCAATGGCATCCAGGGCATCTATTCGTCGAACCTGCGCGGCCACATCTACAACAACACGGTCTACCGCGTGTCGGCCTGGGGCATCCAGCTGTGGCACGCAGCCAACAACGTCATGATCGCCAACAATACGGTGTTTGCCAACGGCAGCGCCGGCATGGGCGGCGGCATTGTCTTCGGTACCGGCGACAGCCCGGGCGGCGTCATTTTGGACAATACCAGCGTGGTCAACAATCTTGTCTACGCCAATCCCGGCGATGGCATCCGCGAATACTGCTATGCAGGTCCGGAATGCATCGGTGCGCACAACACCGTTGCCAACAACCTGGTGTACGCGAACGGCTCGGCCATCACCATGCGCGTGGGGGGCGCCACGGCGACCATCAGCGCCGATCCGCAATTCGTCAATTACCAGGCGAACGGCAGCGGCGACTACCACCTGCGCAGCACATCGCCCGCCATCGACAAAGGCATCGCTAACTCGGCACCCGCTTACGATATGGACGACGTGGCCAGGCCAAGCGGTGCGGCATACGACATCGGCGCCTATGAACTGGTGGCCGCTCCGGTGGTACAGGGATTGCACCTGTATGTGACGAGCACCGGTTCGGACGCCAACGGCGGCACCCAGGCGTCGCCGTTCCGCTCGATCACCAAGGCGGCCAGTGTCGCCAAGCCGGATACCACGGTGCACGTCGCCTCCGGCACGTACTACGAAAACGTCAGCACCGGCGCAAGCGGCACTGCCACTGCGCGGATTCGCTATGTGGCCGACACCAAGTGGGGCGCCAGGATCATCGGTAGCGGCACCGAAGGGATGTGGACCAACAACGGCAACTACGTCGATATCGTCGGCTTCGACATCAGCGGCAGCGGACGGTTGGGGATCGTCAATAACGCATCGTTCGCGCTGATGTCGGGCAATCATGTGCACAACCTGACCGTCTCCGGCGGCTGCGGCGATGGCGGCGCCGGCATCAGCAACGCCAACAACAGCGGCTCGGACGACGACATCATCGGCAACGTGGTCAACGACATCGGCGTACCAGGCGCATGCAGCGGCGTACACGGCATCTATTCGTCGAATCTGCGTGGCCACATCTATAACAACATTATCTATCGCGCGTCTTCCTGGGGCATCCATCTGTGGCAAGCGGCGAACAGCGTCGCGGTCGCCAACAACACCATCTTCGCCAACGGCAGCACCGGCATGGGCGGCGGCATGATATTTGGCACCGGCGACAGCGGGACCAACGTCGTGCTCGACAATTCCACCGTGGTCAACAACCTGGTGTACGACAATCCCGGGCCGGCCATCAAGCAATACTGCTACGCCGGCGTGAGCTGCATCGGGACCCACAACACCATCGAAAACAATCTGGTATTTGGCAACGGCAGTGCGATTACCCTGGTCGTCGGCAGCGCGACCGGCACCATTGCAGCCGATCCAAAGTTTGTGAATTACCAGAAGAACGGCAGCGGCAACTATCGCTTGCTGAGCACTTCGCCGGCGGTGAATAAGGGTGTGACGCACTACGCGCCGGCTTACGATATCGACGCCATCGCCCGTCCGCTCGGTGCTGCGCTCGACATCGGGGCATACGAAAGTTTCTGACGACGAGCGCGATGATGGAATGGGAGGATGGGCCGCAAGTCCATCCAACTTGAAAGCGTAAAGACACTTTGGAAGGACACCATGCGTGTAACACCCATACTTGCAGGAAAGCGAATTGCTGTGTTGGCGACAGATGGATTCGAGCAGGGCGAATTATTGGCGCCAGTTGCCGCGCTCAAGGAGGCCGGCGCGACGATCGTGATCGTTGCGCTGCATCCCGGCAGGATACGCGGCATGCAAGTCCACGAGACGGCGGACCTGGTCAAGGTCGACAAGGCGGTGAGCGATGTGCGCGCACACGACTACGACGGCCTGCTCATTCCCGGCGGCCATTTCAGTGCCGACCTGCTGCGCCAGTCGGCCCAGGCGCGCGCCTTCATCGGCGCCATCGACGCGCTCGGCAAACCGATCGCGGCGATGTCGCAGGCGCCGCTGCTGCTCGCATCGGCCGGGCTGGCCAAAGGGCGCATGCTGGCGTCGTCGCCCGGCGCGCGCGACGACCTGGTCAATGCCGGGGCGATCTGGCTCAACGAGGACGTGGTGCGCGACGCCAACTGGCTCTCGGGCAGAGGGCGCACCGACATGGCCGCGTTCGTCAAAGAGATGATGGCGCTGTTTGCCGGCGGGCCCGCGATGCACTGGATGCAGCAACCGGTGCAGTCCGATCCGCAGCCCGGCATGCCTGCCGACACGCCGGGCCAGCCCTTGCGCTGGCTGGCGACGCCGTCGGTGGGCACGATGCTTAGCCTGGCGTTGCTGGGCTTGGGGGTGCTGGCGGCGAAACGCGGCGCCGCGTCGGGCGAAACGACACGACAGGCTGCGGAAACCGGCCAGGCGGACGCTGCCGGCAGCGTCGATGCGATCGAACCGCGCAGCCGCTATGGCTGACCACTGCGGCGCCGCCGGCGGCTGCTAAGTCGTCTTGGCGAAGTAGGCAAGAAACATCGTCACCGCCACCTCGACCAGCTGCGCCTGTTGCGCGGCATCGATGGGCGGCGCGCCCATGGTCACCTGCGGCCAGAAGGCCACCGCTTTCAACTGCCCCTGCAGCAAGGTCGAGGCGAACAACGGGTCGCCGGCGATCAGCCTGCCGTCCGCCTGGGCCGCGCGTATCCACAGGGTCAAGCCTTCCTCGCGCGCGCCGATGCGGGCGATCAGGGGCCGGGCCCGCTCCGGCGCGTGCACCGCCTCGGCGATGGCCACCCGCGCCAGATCGATGAAGTCACGCGTGCCCTGGACACGCAATTTGCGCCGCAGCAGCGTTTCGAGCTGCTCGCGCAGCGGCGCCGCCGGCAGGTAGGGCGTCTCGGTCTCCGCGGCGGCCGACTCGAACAAGTCGAGCAAGGTGGCGGCGAACAACTCTTCCTTGCTGGGAAAATGGTTGTAGACGGTGCGCTTCGATACCCCCGCCTGCAGCGCGATCTTGTCCATGCTCGAGGCGTCGAATCCGTGGGCGCGAAACTGGCTGGCGGCCGCCTGCAAGATGGCCAGGCGCTTGCGGTCGGTAAGGCGGATCGGGGTTGTCATGGCGCTATTTTACACCGAACGGTATACATTTCCGAAAAATGAAACTACACTGTGTAGTGTATTTTTTAGTTGAGCCAGATGCAAAAACTTCTGCCGTTGTTCGCCCTGACCCTTGGACTCATCACCATGACCGATCCCACCATCGCCGCCGACGCCTCGGCGAGCGCCGCCACCTCCGCCTCCGCCGCCATCCTGCGCTCGCCCCAGTTCAGCGACGGCAAGTTCCGCAATGCGGTGGCCATGCACAAGACCAGCTTCGGTGACACGGTCGGCATTTTCTGGAAGTTCCTGTTCCAGAAGCCGAAGAACACGGTGCCGACCGGCGTGATCCCGGTGCTGACCTTGACGCGCGCGCAGTTGCTGGCGGCGCCGGACGACACCGTGTTCCGTCTCGGCCATTCCACCATGCTGATCAAACTGGGCGGGGCGTTCTACCTGACCGACCCGGTGTTTTCCGAGCGTGCCTCGCCGGTGCAGTGGTTCGGCCCCACGCGCTTTCACCAGCCGCCGATTGCCATCGACGACTTGCCGCCGATCGAAGCGATCATCCTGTCGCACGACCATTTCGACCACCTCGATTACGCCGCCGTGCTGGCGCTTTCGGGCAAGACCCGCCACTTCATCACGCCGCTCGGCGTGGGCGAGCGCCTGATTGGCTGGGGCGTGCCCGCGGCCAAGGTGCGCCAGCTCGACTGGTGGCAAAGCACGCGGGTCAACGACGTCCACCTGGTGGCGACCCCGGCCCAGCATTTTTCCGGCAGATCGGTGAGCGACCGCGATGCGACCTTGTGGGCGTCATGGGTGATTCAGCATGGCGACCTCAAGCTGTTTTTCAGCGGCGACAGCGGCTACTTCGACGGCTTCAAACAGATCGGCGCGCGGTTCGGCCCGTTCGACCTGGCGATGCTCGAGACCGGCGCCTACGACGCCATGTGGCCGGACGTGCACATGCAGCCTGAGGAGACCTTGCAGGCATTCATCGACCTGAAGGGCAAGATCTTGATGCCGGTGCATAACGGCACCTTCGACCTGGGCCTGCACCGCTGGCAGGAACCGCTCGACCGCATAGCCGCGCTGGCCAAGGCAGCAGGCGTGGCCATCACGACCCCGCGGATGGGCGAGCAACTCGCCATGCGCCTGCCGCGGCCGACGCTGGCGTGGTGGGCCGACGTGGACAAATAAGGCGGGCAAGGTCTGCCGTGTGACTGAATGGCAGGCGCTTCGCCAGCAGCCCACACGTCGCTACCTTATGAACTTTCTGGCTTGAGCGTTGGCAAGACGGTGTCATCAACAGCCAGCGCGTCTGTGCGTCTGTGCGTCATTGCGTCAGTGCGCTACAGCGGCGACAGGCATGTTTTTGTACATGTCGGCGTATTTCACGCCGAAGTACAAGATGAAGCAATAGCATGCGGCCGGGATAAGAAACGACAGGTGCAAGCCGGCCCGGTCGGCCATCAGGCCCTGCGCAAACGGCACGATGGCACCGCCCACAATGGCCATGCACAAGATGCCCGAGCCCTGCCCCGTGAATTTGCCCAACTGGTTGAGGGCCATGCTGAAGATCGTTGGAAACATGATCGAGTTGAACAGGCCCACCGCGATGATGGCCCACATCGCCAGCGCGCCTTGCGCGAAGATGGCCACAACAATGAGTCCGATCGCGATGGCCGCATTGCACGCGAGCGTCTTGCCGGGGCTGACGTAACGCATGACGGCAAAGCCGATGAAGCGCCCCACCATCGCGCCCCCCCAATAGTAGCTGACGTAGTGGGCCGCGGCACCCGGCGCCAACGCGGCCACGTCGGCTTCGCCCAGAAAATTGATCAGGAAGCTGCCGATACTGACCTCGCCACCCACGTACACGAACACGCCGATGGCGCCCAGCACAAGGTGACGATAGGCGAATACGGACGACTTGGCCGCCGCGCCGGAGTTGCTGTGCGCTGGGTCGAGATGGTCGATCCTGGGCAAGCGCACCAGGGCGAAGAGCAAGGCGAGCACCAGCAGCGCCGCGCTCAGCACCAGGTACGGGCCTTGCACGGCGCCTGCCTGTTTCGCCTGATAGAGAACCTGTTCGGCACCGGGCAACTGGGCAAACTGCGCCACGCTCAAGACACCGCCGGAGAGTATCAATATCCCGCCGAGCGTGGGTGCGATGGTCGTTCCGAGGGAATTGAAAGCCTGTGTCAAGGTCAAGCGGCTCGACGCCGTTGCCGCCTCGCCGAGCACGGTGACGTAAGGATTGGCCGCCACCTGCAACATCGTGATGCCGGCCGCGAGCACGAAAAAGGCGCACAGGAACATCGCATATCCGCTCGTTGCGGCCGGAAAAAACAGTGCGCAACCGAGCGCGGCCACGATCAGGCCGGCCACCGCGCCCATCTGGTAGCCGATGCGTTTGATGAGCATGCCCGCCGGCACGGAGACGATGAAGTAGGCGCCGAAGAAGCAGAACTGGACCAGCATGGCCTGCACGTAGCTCAAGGTGTAGACCGCCTTGAGATGGGGTATCAACACATCGTTGAGCGAAGTGAGCAGGCCCCACATGAAAAACAGCAGCGTAACGATCATCAGCGGCACCCGGTTGCCGTCGGTGCCGTTGACGCTCTGGCTGCGCGCACGCATCACCACTTCTGTTGCATGTTCCATCGATGTTTCTCCGTGTATCGTGAAAGGTCACCCAATCGACAGCGGCGCACGCCGTTCGGTCGACGCGCCGTGCGACCGGGCCGTGGTACATCAAGGATGCCGTGCGCAGTGTGCGCCCGGCCGGCCTGGAGCGGTCCGCAGGAAGCCGGTGAAGCACACTGGTCCTGCTTGCCAGATTCTCCCTGCACGTCCGCACTCGGTCAAATAGTGATGCGACAACACCCGCAGTTTCGCGCCGATCACTAAACACGGGCGGACGCCGTGGCGCGCACGATGGCCGTGTCGCGCAATCGCAGGATCGATCCACCGGACATGGCGCGGCCCGGCCGGAACGCGCCCTGCCGGACGCGCCGGCTGCCACCAACGCAGGCACGAAATGCGCAGTCCGATTGTTTAGTAAAACCAGATAAACTAGGCCATCAACGCGCCATACCCGCGTCGTGCCGCCGCCGCTGTGATTAAATCCGATCCAGACACAGAGTCCTTTCAGTGTCATGGGAAATACAGGCGCAGTACCGATCACGCCACTGGCGCGTATGCCCGCAGCGGAAAGTGAACCGATGCGGCGGGCAAGCGGCGGCGTTGACGTGCAATGCCAGTCGGCACCCGCGCCTGTTGCACGGCAGCGGCCATGTTTCCCGTGTCACTCACCTCCAGGAGCCACAGCATGAGCATCACGATACGCGACGTTGCCAAGGCCGCCGGCTTGTCGATCGGCACCATTTCCAGGGCCCTCAAGAACGAGTCCGGCTTGACCGAAGAGACGCGCAAGATCGTGCTCGATACGGCGCAGCAAATGGGCTACGACCTGTGCCGCTTGCGCCAGAAAAAGGTGCGCCGCCTCACCTTCTTGCTGCACCACCAGCACAATACTGTCGCCAGCAGTCCGTTCTATTCGCCGGTGCTGCATGGCGCGGCCGAGGCCTGCCGCAACAAGGGCATCATCCTGTCGTTCATGGCGGTCGGCCCGGCCGACGGCATGATCGACCAGATTCGCCTGCACGCGCCCGACGCCATCTTGTGCGCCGGCTATTTTGAACCCGAGATGCTGTCGGCGCTGCGCGCAACGGGCAAGCCGCTGGTACTGATCGACATGAAAATGCACGACTTTACCTCGGTCAATCCGGACAATCAGATGGGCGGCTACCTGGCCACGCGCCACCTGCTCGACATCGGGCGCAACCGGATCGGCTTCATCACCGGTTCGCTGGCCCACTACAGCATACGCGAACGCGCCAGGGGCTTTCGCCAGGCCCTGTTCGACGCCGGCGTGCTGGCCGACCCGCGTCTCGAAGTGGCGCTCGAGGAAGGCATCGACAACGAGCAAGCCGTCTGGAACGCGATGCAGGCGTTGCTGGCGCTGCCGAACCGGCCCGATGCCGTGTTCTGCTACAACGACAGCGCCGCCCTGGTGGCCATGCGCTGCTGCTACGCGGCCAAGGTCAAGGTGCCGCATGACATCTCCATCGTCGGCTTCGATAACATTGCGGCGGCGGCGCTGGCGCAGCGGCCCTTGACAACCATCAGCATCGACAAGGCGGCGTTGGGCGCCATCGGCGTCGAGCTTCTCCTCAACGGCAAGGCCGACGAGATCGTCGAACGCGTCGTTCCAGTACGCCTGATCGTGCGCGAAAGCACAGTCTGCAAATGACCTATTCCAGCCTTCACCCACCTGCGCCCATGCTCCCCAATTTCCGACTTCCGTCTGTGCTGCTGGCACACGTACGCCATACCATGGCCTTCTACGACCCGCGCTGCGTCGATCCCAGCGGCGGCTTCTACCATTTTTACAAGGACGACGGCACCGTCTATGACCGGCACACCCGCCACCTGGTGAGCAGCACCCGCTTCATCTTCAACCACGCCATGGCCTACCGCCACTTCGACCAGCCGGAATACCAGCAGCGCGTCCGCCACGGCATCGACTTCCTGCGCTCGGCCCACCGCGATCCGCGGACCGGCGGCTATGCCTGGGAGCTATGCTGGAACGGGCAGGAAAAGCTCATCACCGACGCCACCAACCACTGCTACGGCTTGGCCTTCGTGCTGCTCGCCTATGCGCACGCCTGCATGGCCGGCGTCACCGAGGCGCATGCCTATATCGCCGAAACGTTCGATCTGATGGAACGCCATTTCTGGGACGAGCAGTACGGCCTGTACGCCGACGAGGCCAGCGCCGACTGGTCCGTGCTCGGCCCTTACCGCGGCCAGAACGCCAACATGCACGCCTGCGAGGCACTGCTGGCCGCCTTCGACGCGACCGGATTCAAGCCGTACCTGCTGCGCGCCGAAACGCTCGCCTACAACATCACGGTGCGCCAGGCAGCGCTTTCGGGCGGCCTGATCTGGGAGCACTACCGGTCCGACTGGTCGCTCGATGCCGGCTTCAATAAAGACAACCGCAATGACATCTTCCGGCCATGGGGCTTTCAGCCGGGTCACCTGACCGAATGGAGCAAGCTGCTGCTGATCCTCGAACGTCACCAGGCGCACCTGGCGCGCGAGCCGGACTGGCTGCTCGCGCGGGCGCGCGACCTGTTCGAGCGCGCCATGGCGGCCGCCTGGGATCCGGTTCATGGCGGCATCGTCTACGGTTTCGCACCGGACGGACAAGTCTGCGACAGCGACAAATATTTCTGGGTCCAGGCAGAGACGCTGGCGGCCGCCGCGCTGCTGGCCCAACGCTGCGACGAGCCAGACTACTGGCACTGGTACGACCGCATCTGGGACTACAGCTGGCGCCATTTCGTCGACCATGAAAACGGCGCCTGGTACCGTATCCTGGGCGGCGACAACCGCAAGATCTGCACCCACAAGAGCCCCGCCGGCAAGACCGACTACCACACCATGGGCGCCTGCTATGAAGTGCTCGGCGCGCTCGGGCCAAGCCATGACTGAGGCGCCCCTTCCGCTGTTTGTCGCCGCCGGCGAGGCGCTCACTGACCTCATCGCCAACGACGCCGCGCAGTCGAACTGGAACAGCCAGGTCGGCGGCTCGGGCTGGAACGTGGCGCGCGTGATGGCGCGCCTGGGCGTGGCGAGCGCCTTTGCCGGCGCCATCAGCACCGATGTCTTTGGCGAGGCACTGCGCAAGGCGAGCGCCGAGGCCGGGCTCGACCTGCGTTTTATCCAGCGCATCGACAAGGCGCCGCTGCTGGCCGTGGTCTATCAGAGCAGCCCGCCGCGCTACTTTTTCATCGGCGACGACAGCGCCGACCTGCATTTCAACGCCGCCGCACTGCCGGCAGGCTGGCAGGCGCACAGCCGCTGGGTGCATTTCGGCGGCATCAGCCTGGCGCGCGAACCGCTGGCGGGCCGCCTGGTGACGCTGGCGCGAAGCTTGAAGCATGCCGGCGTGCGCATCAGCTACGACCCAAACCACCGTGCCCTGATGGACGCGCGCTACGACAGCACCTTGCGCCAGATGACGCAGCTCGCCGACGTCGTCAAGGTGTCCGACGAAGACCTCGCCGGCCTGTTTCGCAGCGACGACCTGGCGACCGCCTTTGCCACCCTGCGCAGCTGGAACGGCGACGCCGCCTACCTCTACACCAAGGGCGCGGCCGGCGCCTCGCTGCACATCGGCGCGCAGCACTGGGAGGCGCCTGCGCCGGCCATTGCCGTGGCCGACAGCGTCGGCGCCGGCGACGCCAGCATCGCCGGGCTGCTCTTTAGTCTGATGCGCGCCCCGGCGGGTGCGCCGCTCGATCACTTGCGCTTCGCCGTCGCCGCCGGCGCTGCCGCCTGCCTCGGCAGCGGCGCCTGCCCGCCGACGCTGGCCAGCATCGAAGCACTGCTGCCGCAGCCGCGCGCCGAGGCGCGGTACGCGCAACTGCCGTAGGCCGGCTCATCGCCAACGCAGCGCCAACGGCAAGCTTCGAGTACGCCGTCAAAGCGCCATCGAGCGCGCCAGGCATGGCCTCCGCCACCATCCACGGGGCCATGCCGCGTCCACTTCATCCACTACAAGCGAAATTTCGCCATGCATCGAACTAGCCTGATTCTGCTCGCCCTGCTCTGCCCGCTCGTGTTCGCCAAGGACGTCAGCGTGCACTCGCCCGACGGCGCGATCGTCGTCACCGTCAGCGACGACCAGGCCCACCCGCGCTACCGTGTCAGCTACCGCGGCCAGCAAGTGATCGCGCCGTCCCGGCTGGGCCTCGTCTTCAAGGACCACGCCTCCTTCGGCGACGGCTACCGCATCGCCGCAAGCGCGCCGGCCCAGGCCGACGCGGTGTGGACCCAGCCGTGGGGCGAGCGCAAGCACGTGCGCGACCGCCACAACGAGCTGCGCGTCGATTTTACCGGCGCGCCCGGGGAAAGCGGCCGGTTCTCGGTGCGCTTTCGGGTCTTCGACGACGGCATCGGGTTTCGCTATGAAGTACCCAGACAGCCCGGCATGGAGCAGGTCGACATCGTCGACGAATCGACCGAATTCGCGCTTCCCGACAGCGACCAGACGCGCGCGTGGTGGATACCGGCGCGCGCCTGGCGCAGCCTCGAATACCTGTACCGCAACACGTCGCTGCGCGAAGCGGCCCACGTCGAGACGCCATTCACGTTCCGATTGGCCTCGGGGGTGCACATGAGCATCCACGAAGCAGCCCTGACCGATTATGCCTCGATGACGCTGGCGCAGCAACGCGACGGCGTCTTCAAGGCCGACCTCACGCCCTGGTACGACGGCATCAAGGTCAAGACGCGCACCGATTTCAAGTCGCCTTGGCGCACTGTCCAGATTTCACCGGACGCGCCCGGCCTGCTCAACTCGGACCTGATCCTCAACCTCAACGAGCCGAACAAACTGGGCGACGTCTCCTGGGTCAAGCCTGGCAAATACGTCGGTATCTGGTGGGCCATGCATTTGTGGAAGAAGACTTGGTCCGCCGGCCCGCAACACGGCGCCACCACCGCCGAGACCAAGCGCTACATGGATTTCGCCGCCAGGTACGGCTTCGCCGGGGTGCTCGTCGAGGGCTGGAACGAAGGTTGGGACGGCGAGTGGCCCGACAACGGCGACCTGTTCAAATTCACCACACCGTATGCCGATTTCGACATGAAGGAGGTGGCCGCTTACGCAAAGCATACCGGCGTGGAACTGATCGGCCACCACGAAACCTCGGGCGCGGTCAGCCATTACGCCAGCCAGATGGGCGCCGCCTACGACTACTACCGCGACCACCACGTCACCCAGGTCAAGACCGGCTACGTGGCTGACAACGCCCGAATCAAGCGCGTCGACGAGCAGGGTCGGGTGCGCTACGAGTGGCATGACGGCCAGTTCATGGCAGGCGAATATCTGCGCTCCGTGCAGGAGGCGGCCAAGCGCCACATCAGCATCGACACGCACGAGCCGATCAAGGACACCGGTCTGCGTCGCACCTACCCGAACTGGATCACGCGCGAGGGCGCACGCGGCCAGGAATACAATGCCTGGGGCTTCCCGCCCAATCCGCCCGAGCACACCGCCACGCTGCCATTCACGCGCATGCTCGCCGGGCCATTTGACTACACGCCCGGCATCTTCAACCTCAAGCCGAATGGCGAGAAGGCCGAAAACCGGGTGCGCTCGACCCTGGCCAAGGAACTGGCACTGTACGTCGTGCTTTACAGCCCGATCCAGATGGCCGCCGACCTGCCGGAAAACTACGAGGCGCGCCGGGATGCCTTCCAGTTCATCGTCGACGTGCCCACCGACTGGGAAAACAGCCGTGCGCTGGCCGGCGAAGTGGGGCAATTCGTCGCCATTGCGCGCCAGCGGCGCGACAGCCACGACTGGTTCCTCGGCGCGCTGACCGACGCCAGCGCGCGCACGCTCGACATCAAGCTCGACTTCCTCGATCCGGCGCGCCACTACGTCGCGCAGATCTATCGGGATGGCGCACAGGCGCACTGGGACAGCAATCCCTACGACATCGTCATCGAGCAGCGCAGCGCCGGCGCCGCCCAGACGCTGTCGCTGTGGCTCGCGCCCGGCGGCGGCGCCGCCATTCGCTTTCGGGCGCTCGACAAGTAAATGCGGCCCGCCCTCGCTTGGGCAGGCCTCCTGTTTCGCCTGACCTTCGGATGACCATGCCATGACCAACAGACGCCACTTTCTCGCCGCCTCGACCCTGAGCCCGATCGCCGCGCTGGCGCACCAGGCCGGCGCCGCCGACGTCCTCCCCACGCCGCGCATCGCGGCGCGCAAGCCGGTCGTGCTTTCGACCTGGCGCTTCGGCATTGAGGCCAACGAGGCCGCCTGGCAGGTGCTGCGCCGGAACGGGCGTGCGCTCGACGCCGTCGAAGCGGGCGTGCGCGTGCCCGAAGCCGATCCCAACGAGCGCAGCGTCGGCTATGGCGGCCGGCCCGACCGCGACGGGCGCGTCACGCTCGACGCGGCCATCATGGACGAGCGGGCCAATATCGGCGCCGTCGCCTGCCTCGAACAGATTGTCCATCCGATCTCGGTGGCGCGCGCCGTGATGGAGAAGACGCCCCACACCATGCTCGTCGGCGACGGCGCCCTCCAGTTCGCGCTGGCACAGGGCCACCGGCGCACCAACCTGCTGGTGGCGCAGTCCGAGCGCGAGTGGCGTGACTGGATCAAGCAGAGCCGCTATGCGCCGGTGGCCAACATCGAGAACCACGACACGATCGGCATGCTCGCGTTGGACGCCGACGGCAACCTCTCGGGAGCGTGCAGCACCAGCGGCATGGCCTACAAGATGCACGGCCGGGTCGGCGACTCGCCCATCATCGGCGCCGGCCTGTTCGTCGACAACGAGGTCGGCGCGGCCACCGCCACCGGCCACGGCGAAGAAGTCATGCGCGTCGTCGGCAGCTTTCTCGTCGTCGAACTGATGCGCCAGGGACGCAGCCCGGAGCAGGCCTGCCAGGAAGCGGTCGAACGCATCGTCGGCCTGGCCATGCGCAGGAAGACGAGTCTCAAGGACATCCAGGTCGGCTTCATCGCCATCAACAAGGACGGCCAGACCGGGGCCTACTGCATCCAGAGCGGTTTCAACTACGCCGTCCATGACGCCAGCGGCAACCGACTCATCGATGCGCGCTACGCGCTGCGCGGCTGACGTCAGCGACGCCCCCCGCGTCTGCGCAACGCCGCTACTGTTCCAGCGCGTGCATGCGCCGCGCCGATGCGGCGATCAGCGCCACCGTGCTCACGTCGCTGTCGAAGACCGAATACAGCCCCTGCTGCTCCTGCGGCGGGTCGGCCGTGAGCGGGTCGCCCGGCAGCCACCAGAAATCGCTATTGGCGGCGCGTCCAAGACCGCCCCACCCCCAGAAATTGTAGCCGCCGATCGGATCGCCCCGCTGCGCGTGGCCTTCGATCAAGGCGAACACCTCTCCATAGAATCGGTCACGCACCGCCGTGCCGGCGTCGATGCCGAAGGCGCCGTCATCGCGCTCCATGCCAAACTCCTCGAGCACGAGCGGCTTGCGCAGGCGCCGCGCGATCGCGATATGGGTGTCGAGATACGAACGGCTCATGCGCAGCGCCTTGTCCCAAGACTGCGACGCCTGCTTCGGGTCGAACCAGCCCCAGGTCTTGGGCCACAGGTGGCAGGTCAGGTAGTCGACATAGGGCGAGGCGTGGGCGCGCGCGTACAAGCGGGCATCGCCGCCCGAACCGATCACGCCTTCACTGCCGCTGCTGACCATGTGGCGCGGGTCGATCTGGTGGATGAAGCGCGCCGTAGCGTCGATCCACTTGCGGTAGATGCGTTTTTGCCGGTCCGTCGTTTGCAGATTGCCGGGGCGCGGCTCGTTGGCCAGTTGCCACGACAGGATCACCGGGTCATCGAGGTAGCGCACGCCGTTGACGGTATTGACCCGCGTAACGAGTTTGGCGATCGTGGCGCGGTAGGCCGCCTGGGCCCGTGCATTCCGATAGAAGCTCGCCGCCTTGGTCATGTAGCCGGCCCAGTCGTTGCTCACGTCGGGATCGAGCGGCGCCTTCCCTTCCACCCAGGCCAGATACTGCGTCATGCCACCTGACCACTGCCAGAAATTGTTCAGGTACAGCACCACCGTCATGTCGCGCCTGGCCAGCGCCGCCAGCAAGTAGTCGAGCCCGGCCAACAGGGTTTCGTCATGCTGACCGGGGCCGGCGCTGGTGGCCGGCCGGATCGCGTGTTTGAGCTCGCTCGCCTCGGACACGGCCAACACCCGCAGGTTATTGACGCCGATCGCCTTGAGGCTGTCGAGCTCCCGCTCGAGCCGGGCGCGGTCGCCCACGGCGCCGTCGGCGCCCAGGTAGGCCGCATACCATGCGTTCGCGCCGACCACGTAATAGGTTTTGCCGTGCTGGACGAAGTGACTGTCTTTGACGCTCACGAAGCCGTCGTGTCCAGCGCCGCCCGCGCGGCCTGGCACCGCTTGCGCCGACGCCAGGGCCGCCGCAGCCAGCAGGACCGCGCCGGCAAGCAGAATGATCGATTTTTTCAAGCCATGTCCTCTTCAATGTCAATGCACGCCAAACGCGCCCGTCGCGGCCGCAGCGCCACCAACCGCGGACGATTTCCTGATCCGGCAACGCAGCGACCAGCACCAGTTGGCATGACCGAGGATCGGTGCCGTGCCGCGGCGATGCCTGCGCCTGTTTAGCGCCAGGTTTTTTATACGGCCTTGTGTCTCCGAGGTCAATTGCGCCGCGCATTTTGCGCCGTGTTTATCGTGTTTAGTGCGTTCTCGCGGGTTCTCACGATGCCCAACGCGCGTCTTTCATGCATGGGCAAGACGCGCAAAATATGGACAAACGCGGCAACCACGCGCAGGCCAGCGGAACGATTCGATCGCGCCGGCGCCTTGTTTCAGCTTGTTTAACGAGCGGCGCGAAACAGCGGAGAGTTCCACCGCTTGGCTTGACCGCGCGATTTTCAAAGTGTGAAACTCTCAGCAAGAAACGACCCGCGCAGATCGCGTCCACCTGCATCGACTCTGGAGCAACAATGAAACGATCGATCGTGGCCATCGCAGCCATGCTGAGCTTGCCCGCCCCTGCCTGGGCGACCCCGTTCGCCCAGCCGGCGATCGCCTGCGATCCGAAACACTATGTCAGCTACCGCACGGATATGCCGATCCGGATCGACGGCAAACTCGATGAAACCATCTGGGCCAAGGCGGCCTGGACCGATAATTTTGTCGACATCGAGGGCGCCGCCAAGCCGACGCCCCGCTTCAAGACGCGCGCCAAGATGCTGTGGGACGACGACTACCTCTACCTGGCCATCGAGATGGAAGAGCCGGACCTGTGGGCCACGCTCACCGAGCGCGACGCCGTCATCTTTCAGGACAACGACATCGAAGTGTTCATCGACCCCGACGGCAGCACGCACAAATACATGGAGCTCGAAGTCAATGCGCTGGCGACCGCCTGGGATCTGCTGCTGATCAAGCCCTACCGCGACGGCAAGAATGTCGCCGTCAATGGCTGGGACATGCATGGCCTGAAAGTGGCGACATCGCTGCGCGGCACGCTCAACGCGCCGGGCGACCGCGACGGCGGCTGGACTGCCGAGATCGCCATTCCCTGGTCCGCCCTGCGCGAGAGCTACCGCGACGCCAGTCGGCCCAAGGCCGGCGAACAGTGGCGCCTCAATTTTTCGCGCGTCCAGTGGCAGACCCAGGCCGTCGACGGCAAGTACCGGAAGCGGGTCGACGCGAAAACGGGACAGCCGTTGGCCGAAGACAATTGGGTCTGGTCGCCTCAAGGCCTGGTCGACATGCACTACCCGGAAATGTGGGGCGTCGTCCAGTTTTCGGCCAAGACGGCCGGTACCGGTAACGACGACTATGTGCCCGATCCGAAGGCGGCGCCCAAGTGGGCCTTGCGCCAGCTCTATTATGCCGAGCGCAGCTACTGGCTCGAACACGCCCGCTTTGGCGCCGACCTCGCCACGCTCGGCCTGGCGCTCGAACCGGTACCAGGCTATGCCTGGCCACCCAACATCGAAGCGGGCAAGGACCAGTTCAAGGCCACATTGACTAGCCTCGATGGCAAGACGAGCGTCGCGATCGAACAAGACGGCTATGTTCATTGAGCGCGTCGGCGCGCCGCACTCGCCGCATCGCGCGCGCCATCCGGCGCGACATCCGGCGCGGCCGAAGCGCTAACCTCGGCGTCGACCACCGGCCGCGTTGTTTACTAATAATCGATAAACTGCGCGCCATCGGTGGCCGCGCGTTGACCTCTCTTTTTCGCAATGCTATACATGCAAGAGTGAGAATCACGACCGACCTGCCGGCCCGCCAGGCAAGGCTGGCGTTTAATAAAACATCGGCATCGACGCCCGCCCGGAGCGGATCAAGACGCCATCGGTACCGTTCGCGCATCCGATGGCGGGCGGCACCGACCGGGAGCGGCGGCGTCCGCGCACTCCCGGCGGCGGCGCCAGAGCACAGCTGGCGACGATGTTGGAGCGACAGAACCGCGCCGCACACGCCGTACGGCACCTGAACGACTATTTTGGAGTCATGAATGAAGAAACTGTTCTACCGCACGCTTGCCAGTCTGGCCTTGTGCGTCAGCGCCCACGCCGGGACGGCGCCACCCGCGGCGATGACACCAGCCGAGGCCAACGCGGCCGCGGCGCAAGTCAAGCTGGCGACCCAGCAGTCGTGGCAAGCCTACAAGAAATATGCGTGGGGACATGACGCGCTCAAGCCCCTGAGCAAGCAGCCGCATGACTGGTACCCGACCTCCCTGCTGATGACCCCGGTCGACGCGCTCGACACGCTGCTGTTGATGGGCTTGAAGACGGAAGCGAGCGAGGCGACGGAACTGATCGCCACCCGGCTCTCGTTCGACCAGGACATGTACGTCCAGAATTTCGAAATCACCATCCGGCTGCTCGGCGGCCTGCTCTCCGCCTACCAGATCACCCACGACGCGCGCCTGCTGGCGTTGGCCGAGGATCTCGGCACGCGCCTGCTGCCGGTGTTCGAGTCGCCCACCGGCCTGCCCTACACCCACGTCAACCTGCGCACCGGACAAGTGCGCGGCACCATCAGCAACCCGGCCGAGACGGGCACCCTGCTGCTCGAATTTGGCACCCTCAGCCGCCTGACCAACAAGCCGGTGTTCTACGACAAGGCCAAGCGCGCCCTGGTGGCCACTTACGAGCGCAGCTCCGCCGTCGGACTGGTCGGCTCGGCGATCGATGTGGTGACCGGCAAATGGACCGACAACAACGCCCACATCGGCGGCGGCATCGATTCCTATTACGAGTACCTGTACAAGTGCTGGCGCCTGTTCGGCGACGTCGAATGCAAGACCATGTGGGAACACAGTATCGGCGCCGTCAACCGCTATCTGGCCGATGAAGTGCGTGGCGAACTGTGGTACGGCCATGCCGACCTGCATAGCGGCGCGCGCACGACGTCCCAATATGGCGCGCTCGACGCCTTCATGCCGGCCTTGCTGGTACTGGGCGGCGACCTCGATCGCGCGCGTCGCCTGCAGGACTCGAACCTGAAAATGTGGCGCCTGCATGGGATCGAACCGGAAGCGCTGGACTACCGGACCATGAAAGTGACGTCGCCCGAATACGCGCTGCGTCCGGAGATTGTCGAGTCGGCGTACTACTTGTATCACCAGACGGGCGAGGCCAAATACCGCACCATGGGGCGCGAATTCTTGACCGGATTCCTGCGTCATTGCCGCGCCCAAGGTGCCTTCGCGGCCCTCAAGGATGTGCGCAGCAAGCAGAAGGCTGACTCGATGGAAAGCTTCGTCTTCGCCGAAACGTTCAAGTACTTCTACTTGCTGTTCGCCGCGCCCGACACGCTCGATTTCGATGCGGTGACTTTCAACACCGAAGCGCACCCGTTGCGCCCGGTGCCGGTGCACTAGACTGCGACCGCCGCGCCGGCGCCCACGGCGCGCCCGCGCCCTTCCCGCCACCGCATATTGAGGAACCCCGCAATGCCTATCCCCTCGCTGTCCTTACACATCGCCACGCTGTGCGCGAGCGCACTGATGTGCACCGCCGGCATCGGCCATGCGGCGCCGGCGCAGCAGCAGCAGCAGCAGCAGCAGCAGCCCTATCCGGTCAACACCTTCATCGGTACCCAGGATGACGGCAACACCTTCCCCGGCGCATCGGCGCCGTTCGGCATGCTGCAGGTGAGCCCGATCGGCGAGCACTACGCCGGCTGGCGCTATACCGACCCCAAGATTCGGGGCTTTGGCCACTTCTTCCTCTCCGGCGCAGGTTGCTGGGAACAAGGCGGCCAGCTGTCGGTCCTGCCGGTGACCGGCAGCATCGGTCCGCACGGCGATTTTGACACCGACAAAGCCGCCAGTTTCGATCACAAGCTGTATGCCTCGCCCTACACGCACGAAGGCGAAGTGGGCGAGGCCGGCTACTTCAAGATCAAGCTGACCGGTTATGGCGGCATCGTGGCCGAATCGACGGCGCTCACGCGCGCCGCCGCTGAACGCTACACCTTCGCTGCCGGCGCTGCGCAAGGCCACATCCTGGTCAACCTCGGCCAGGCCAACGAGCGCCACGCCGTCGTCGGCAGCCAGCTGCGCGTGGTCGACGATCACAGCGTCGAGGGCAAGATCGTCACGCGCAGCTTCTGCGGCGGCGCGCAATATGCGACCTGGTTCCGGATGGAATTCGACCGCCCGTTCACCTCGCATGGCATCTGGAACGAACATGGCGCCCAAACCGGCTCGCACCTGTCCAGTCTGCAAGGCGACAGCCGCCCGCATGGCGCCTGGTTCACCTTCGACGTCAAGGACCGGCACGCCGTCACGGCCATCAGCGCGATTTCGCATGTCGATGCCGAAGGCGCCCGGCTGAACTTGCGCGCCGACGCCTATGGTCATGGCGCGGCGCGCAGCTTCGAGACGATGCGGGCGCAGGCGCAGCAGGCATGGCAGCAGGAACTGCACTCGGTGCGGATCGACAGCGCCAGCAAGGACGAGCGCACCGTGTTCTACACCGCGCTGTACCACGCGCTGCTGCAGCCGCTCACCGGCAACGACGCCGACGGACGCTATCGCGGCTACGACGACCTGCTCCACTCGGCCGAAGGCGCCACCTACTACGAATTTTTCTCCTTGTGGGATACCTATCGCGCGCAGAACCAGCTGATCGCCTTGTTGCGGCCGGCGCGCGCGCGCGACATCGCCACGTCGGTGCTCCGGATCCACGAGCAAGCGCGCTGGTTGCCGCGCTGGGGCTATGCGAACTTCGAATCGAACGTCATGACGGGCGACCCGGTCACGCCGTTCCTGGTCGACCTGTGGCGTTACGGCGCCCTGAAAGGACACGAGAAACAGGCCTATGCGGCGCTGCGCGAGAATGCCTTCGGCGTGCCGCCGTTCGGCAGCCGCAGCGAGGGACGCGCCGGCAATCCCAGCTACCTGCAGCATGGATACGTCCAATACGACCTCGCCTACCGTGCCAAGGGCATGGACGTCGACCCCCATCACGGTGGCTCGGCAACGATGGAATATGCGCAGGCCGACGGCGCGCTCGCCTACATGGCCGAGGCGCTGGGCGAAACGGCCGACGCCGCCATCTTGCGCAATCGTGCCCGCAACTGGCGCGCCGTCTGGGACAGCGAGGCCAAGGATCCCGAGCTTGGCTTCACCGGTTTTCCGCGCGCCAAACTGGACGGTGGTCAGTGGTACAGCGAGCTCGACGGCAGCTACACGCCGCGCGCCGAGCACGGCTTTCATGAGGGCACGGCCTGGCAGTACCAATGGCTGGTGCAGCAGGACATCGGCGGCATGGTCGCGGCCATGGGCGGGCGCGCACTGGCGGCCAAGCGGCTGGACGCCTTCTTCGCCTTCGATGACTTGCGCCGCGATCCTTACCAGGCCGTGCGCAAGCAATGGGTGATGGGCGCTTACAACTACTACAACCAGTATCGCTACAATCCCAACAACGAGCCCGACATCCACGTGCCATGGATGTACACCCTGGTCGGTCAGCCGTGGAAGACCAGCACCGTCCTGCGCGCCGCCGAAACCTTGTTTAGCAACGCGCCCAACGGCGTCACCGGCAACGACGACCTGGGAACCATGTCGGCCTGGTATGTCTTCAGCGCACTGGGCCTGTATCCGTCGACGCCGGGCAGCGGACGCTTCCTGCTGCATGAGCCGAAATTTTCCACATCGCAGATCGAGTTGGGCACCGGCAAAGTGCTGCGCATCGAGAAGGTCGCCGCGGCCGCGCGCATGCCTGCCGGCGGCGTCGCGTTCATCGAACAACTGAGCTGGAACGGCCAGCCGCACGACAAGGTCTGGCTCGACTGGGAACAACTCCAGCAAGGCGGACAGATCCGCATGCAGCTCGGCGCGAATCCGGCCGCGCCGCATTGGGGCAGCAGCCCCGCGAGCCTGCCGCCGGATCAGGCGGCCGAGGTGCCCCGCCAGGCAGTCACGCGGGACGGCCCCGCGAGTCGGTAGGCCGCGACAACGGTGATCTCCTCAAGCCTATTTGGCGCCGCAAGCAAGCATCGTTTATCGTGGCGCGCCCAGGAGTCCACCGTCGCCGCGGCGTCGGCTGCTTGCGATAAACAGCCCGCCGCCGTCGGACTTGCATGACCTTGGCGAACGGCGCAAGCGCCAGACGACGCACGTCGTGGATGCGCGCCAACTCCGCGTGCGGCGGCGTTGATGTTCGCATCCCCTCCCGGCGCAGGTCACTGCGGCTAGCAACGCAAGCGGCTGCCGCGGCGATTTTTCCTGGTAGAACTCCGCGCGGCGCGCGCGTCGGCAGGCACGCAATCGAGCGCCTGGCGACGCGCGCGCGGCGCGTCGCGCCAGCCCCTTACTGCCGTTTCGTAAACGACACTAAACTTCGTCCCGACTTGGGAAGTCTGTAGCGCCGCCATGGCTTCTTCTGTATAAATTTCCTGGATGGAATGTGATGCCCATCGATATGCAGCGCGCCATGTTGGTCGTTTAGGAACGCTTCAAGATTCCCCCCAAATGCGCTGCGCGCAGCCTGGGAAAACGAGCAGATGGCGCTCTGCCGAACCAAGCGCGGTTAGAGCGCTGGGCTTCGCACCAAGCTGCAAGGTGGAGGGTCGTTACCGGTCGAGGCGTCGAGCGGTATGGCATCCGAGCCTTTTCGCGTAGCACTGCGCGGGCCTGCCGCCTGTTCCACGGGCGAAGGGAACCCTGTTATCACTATAAAAAAGCCCGTCGTCGGGCAAGACCAGGAGACAAACCATGACGTTCAAGACCCCACTCGCTTCACGCCAGCGCCGCTGGCCCGCAACGCCCATCGCCACCGCGCTGGGCGCCGCACTGCTGACGCTGAGCAGCGCGCACGCGCAAACCACGCCGGCCGCCAATCCGGATGCGAATCCGGCCGCGAATCCGGCCGCGAATCCGGCCGCGAATCCGGCCGAGAAAAATGCCGAGAAAAATGCCGACACCAAGCAACCGGAAAAAGTGGTCGTGGTCGGCTACCGCTACGCGATCGAGAAAAGTCTCGACCAGAAGCGCAACGCCAACGCGATCGTCGAAGTGGTCACCGCCGAAGACGTCGGCAAATTCCCCGACAAGAACGTCGCCGACGCGCTGCAGCGCGTGCCGGGCGTGATCGTCAGCCGCAGCGGCGGCGAGGGCAAGAACGTCAGCGTGCGCGGCCTGTCGTCGGAACTGACGCTGACCGAATTGAACGGCAACTACATCGCCACGGCCGAGTCCAACGGCGATCCCTCGCGTTCGTTCAACTACACGCTGATGCCGGCGAACATGCTGTCCAGCGCCGAGCTGTACAAGACGCCGGAAGCGCGCATCGACGAAGGCGGCATCGGCGGCACCGTGATACTGCACACGCGCCGTCCGCTCGACGTGGAGTCCAACACCGGTTTCGTCACCACCGAAGGGACCTGGGCCGACACGACCAAGAAGACCGACGGCCAGTTCTCCGGCCAGTATGCCTGGCACGACAAGGATAACCGCTTCGGCGTGCTGGTGGGCTATACCCAGCAAAAGCGCACCACCCGCACCATGGGTGCCAGCACCGAAAACTGGCAATGGTACGGCGACGACTACGACGCCCATCCGGCGACCGATGTCAACGGCAAGCCGTCCACCTTGAGCAGTTACTGGTGGGGCGAATCGGGCTTCCACGACCAGAGCGGCAAGTACTACAGCAATTTCATGATGCCGACCTCGGTCAACTTCAACGTCAAGGACGAACAGCGCGAGCGCAAGGGCGGGCAGGTGACCCTGCAGTTCAAGCCGGTCAAGAACCTGACCATGACGGCCAACTACTTCCGTTTCGACCTGTCGCAGAACTCCCAGACCAACACGCTGAAGATTCCGGAATGGAACCTGGCCCGCTATGCCGGCGACGGCAACTGGCCCGGCGGCCGCCTGCTCGACGGCCTGACCTTCGACCGCAGCGGCACCATCGTCACCGGCGCGCAATACAGCGCGCACGCCGGCAAGACCTACTACTGCAGCGGCGCCGCGGCCAAGGCGGGCGGCGTGACCAATACCGGCGGCTTCGGCCCGGACGACTGCTCGATTCCGACGCCGCAGATCACCGGCAGCTACAACCGCGAAAGCGCGCTGTCGCAGACCGCCGACTTCGAAGCCGAATGGCACGGCCAGTCGCTGGACGCCACCTTCAAGGGCGGCCGGACGTGGGCCAAGGGCGGTCCGGAGCTGCAATTCACCATGCCGATCAAGCCGCGCCTGCAAAATGCGGCCGGTACCTACACCCTCGGCAACTATTACAGCGCGTGGAGCCTGCTCGGCACGCCGACGGCGACGTTTTCGCCGGAACTGATGGCGAACCTGCGCAAGGGCATCGGCGAAATCGACCTCGGCTCGACCTCGTCGTCGTGGACCAGGAACCGCACCGACCAGAATTATGCCCAGGCCGATTTCACCTGGCACAACGAGCACGGCTGGCTGGACGCGCTGCAGTTCGGGGCCAAGTACCGTGACGGCGGCACCCACCGCAACACCGGCAACAACTACTGGACCTGCCAGGGCGCCGATCCCGGCAACTACGACAAACGCTACCAGAACGGCTGCGACCCCACCGCCTCCACGTTCCAGCCGGCGTACCTGTACCCGGAATCGCTGGGCAACCTCGCCGGCGGCATCAACGCCAGCGCCTTCCCGGCGATTAATTATCCGGCCTACATCGGTCACCTGAACCAGGCCTACGGCACGATGCAGACCCGCCAGGAGCCGAACTTCGTCTACAACGTCGGTGAAAAGATCGCCTCGACGTACCTGCAGGCCGACTTCAAGACCGAGCGCCTGCGCGGCAATCTCGGCGTGCGCGTGGTGCGCACCAAGCAGCACGCCGACTCCACGGACCAGGTCGACTACTACAACGACTACTTCTACAACGGCGCCGACGGCAACCCGGCACCGTGCGGCGTGGGCGGCGTGCCGGCTGTCGGCGCGCCCGCAGGCTCCGGCTGCGTCAGCGGCTTCACGAAGCTGCCCGACAGCATCGGGCGCAGCTCGTCGTTCGTACTCAGCTCGCTCGATCGCGCCTACACCGACGTCCTGCCGAGCTTCAACATCGCCTACGACCTGACCGACAAGCTGCTGCTGCGCGCGGCCGCCTCCAAGGTGATTTCGCGGCCGAGCTACGGCGACATCGCTGCGCCGGGCGGCCTACAGTACTTCAGCGCGGAATACGCCAAAGACCGCCGCCTGATCGGCGGCGGGGACAAGCAGGGCTGGTTCGGTGAGGGCAGCAACAAGAACCTTGAGCCGTACAAGGCCAACCAGTTCGACGTGAGCATGGAGTGGTATTTCCACCGCGGCTCGGTGCTCGGTACCGGTTTGTTCCGCAAGAACGTCAGCAACTTCTCGGTGCCGGTGGTGCGCGACATCGCGCTCGACGTCGGCGGCAAGCCGGTGACGGTGCAGAGCTACTCGACCAGTGCCGGCGGCCGCGACGCGGTGTCGCAGGGTGTCGAGCTGTACACGCAGCATACGTTCGATTCCGGCCTCGGCTTCCAGTTCAACTACACGTACAACAAGACCAACGAAGCGGCCATCACCCTTGCAGACGGCACCAACATCGGCAAGTCGCCGCTGGTCGGCAGCGCGAAGAACCAGGCCAACCTCACCGTGTTCTACGGAAACGACCAATACCTGGTGCGCGCTTCGTACAACCGCCGCGGCGAAGTGGTGGACGGCCTGGTCAACGGCTTGAACGTCTATGAAGCGCCGTACGCCCAGATCGACCTGAACGCGGCGTACAACTTCAGCAAGGCGCTCAGCCTGACCGCGTCGGTGCAGAATTTGACCAAGCAACAGACCCGCTCGCATCTGGGCGGCGACACCACGGACCGGTTCTACTCGAACGGCTACGCCGGCCGCGTCGCCTACGTGGGCCTGAGCTACAAGTTCTGAGATCGACCTGCTCCCCCGCCCCGTGCGCCGACCGGCGTGCCGGGGTTTTTTCTTCGGCAGTTGCCGCCCCTTGCAACTGCCGATTTTTTTTGCTGGAACGACCGGGACCGCACCATGAGACCTACAAACCGCAACAAGATGTGCGGCGCACGCCAGCGTCGCCGGTGTTCGCAATGAGCGGCGCGGACAACCGGATTGGCCGCGTAGTCGTGGTCGGCGGCGGCAGCGCCGGCTGGATGGCGGCGGCGGCGCTGGCCACCTATCTTGGCAAGCAGGCGTCGGTTCGCCTGATCGAGTCCGAGGAAATCGGCATCGTCGGCGTCGGCGAAGCGAGCGTTCCGCACATCCGCAGGTTCAACGACATGCTCGGCATCGACGAGGCCGAGTTCGTCAAGCGTACGCAGGGCACGATCAAGCTCGGCATCCAGTTCCAGGACTGGTCGCGCATCGGCGACAGCTACCTGCACGGCTTCGGCGTCATCGGTCGATCGCTGGGGCCGCTGCCGTTCCACCAATTCTGGCTCAAGCTGTTCCTGTCCGGGCGCGCGGCGCCGATCAGCAACTACTCGCTGCAGACGGTGATGGCGCCGCGCGGCAAGTTCGTACCCGGCGACAGGCATGCGCCGGCCAATTCGCCGCTGGCCGACATCGCCTACGCCTATCATTTCGACGCCAGCCTGTACGCGCGCTACCTGCGCGAGCTGTCCGAACGGCGCGGCGTGCAGCGCATCGAAGGCAAGATCGTCGGTGTCAACCAGCGCGCCGACGACGGCTTCGTCGCCTCGGTGACGATGGAAAATGGCCAGTTGGTCGAGGGCGAATTGTTCATCGACTGCTCGGGCTTCCGCGGCCTGCTAATCGAGCAAACGCTCAAGACCGGCTACGAGGACTGGACGCACTGGTTGCCGTGCGACCGCGCGATGGCGGTGCCCAGCGAACGCGTCGATCCGATCACGCCGTACACGCGCGCCACCGCGCGCGCAGCCGGCTGGCAGTGGCGCATCCCACTGCAGCACCGTACCGGCAATGGCTACGTGTATTCGAGCCGGCACATCGGCGACGACGAGGCCGCCGCGACGCTGCTGGCGAACCTGGACGGCAAGGCGCTGGCCGAGCCGCGCCCGCTGCGCTTCACCCCCGGCATGCGCAGCAAGTTCTGGAACAAGAATGTCGTGGCCTTGGGACTGGCCAGCGGCTTCCTGGAACCGCTGGAATCGACCAGCATCTACCTGGTCCAGTCGGGCATCAGCCGGCTGCTGGCCCTTTTCCCGCGCCGCGATTTCAACCCCTTGCTGGCCGAGCGCTTCAACCGCGAATCGGCGCTCGAATACGAGCGGGTCCGCGATTTCCTGATCCTGCACTACCACGCGACCGAACGCGACGACACGCCGTTCTGGGACTATTGCCGCACCATGTCGATCCCGGACAGCTTGCGCGAAACGCTGGAGCTTTTCCGCTGCGACGGACGCTACTTCCGCAACGGCGAGGATTTCTTCGCGCTGCCGAGTTGGGTCCAGGTGATGCTGGGCCAGCGCATCATGCCGCAAAGCTACCACCCGATCGTCGATGACATGCCCGAGGACAAGCTGGTGAACTACGTCGAGGGCGTGCGCACGACGCTGGCGACGGCCGTCGCGGCGATGCCGACGCACCAGCAATGGATCGACAGACACTGGAAGGCGCGCGCGCCATGAGTCCCCCGCCCCCGCTCGGCGGCGCGGCACGTCAATTGTCGAACGACGCAACATTTTGCCGGCGCCGGTCGACCACCAGGCGCGTGACGTCCGGCCGGGAATAGCGCCCGGCCTGATCCGGATTCTGGCGTTCGCGTCGAACTTCGTTGCGATCCAACGTCGCCACCAGCAAGCATTCCGTGCCGACCGAGGGCGGGCGGGATCACCCATTCGCCATTCGGCGCGGCGATGCACGAGCCGCCGTTCGCCAGCAGCTCCGGACAATCAGCGAGTATCCGGTCCAGATGGGGCGTATCGGCGGGAAAGTCTTCGCGGCGCATCAAGGCCGAGACGGAAATCGTGTAGCTGCGCCCTTCCTTGGCAATGAAGCGCGTGATGTCCTCGGTATTGCGCAAATTGCCCGGCCATAGCGCAACGTGCAAATCTTCTCCCTGGGCATAGTGCGCGGCGCGCGACAAGGGCATCCAGTTTTCATAGCAATTCAGTCCGCCGACGGTAAAGGCATCCAGCGCATGTACCCGCAACCTCGAAGCCGAGTTAAAAGCGCTACGCGATGAATTGAAAACGGAACGCCAGGAACGAACCGCAGCGACACAGCAGGCGGCAGTACTTGAAGCGAAGCTCGAAGCGGCGCGAGAGCGCGCTGTCCAGGCTGAGACAGTCGGCGCCGACATGCGAGCCGCGGCAATCGCCGGCGCGGCCCCCAAGCGCGAGACGGCGAGGATCGATGGCGCCGAGCGCCGTCGATCCTCGCAACCAAAAAACTGAGAGCGTCCTTGGCTGTGCCACCTGACCAATTAAAGAATCCTTTAATATCTTTTTTCTTATTAAAGAATGCTTTAATATGATGGTGACAATTCGCCCAAGGCAGGATCCGCTGCGTTCCGTTTGTTTGAGTTGCTGCCGATGATGCCGCGCTTTACGGTGGAAAAAGCGCGGCAAGAATTAGCGACCAGCTTTTCGACGGCGAATGCCGCCGTCAAGTTGCTCACCGAGTTAGGCATCGTCACTGAAATGACCGGTCAGCGAAAATTTCGCACCTTCGGCTATCAGAACTACATCGAACTGTTGGCACGCACCGAGTAAATCGCCTCCATGCGAGCATCGATGGTCGCGCCCGCGATCGCGTTCTTCCGAATTCATTGCGACCAATCGACCTCCCGGGTTCGCGTCATGCTTTCGGCTGGCTACGGAGTTGGCCGCGCGCGGCTAAGGCCTGCCGGCCCGGCTCCTACCGCCTCACTTCGTTTGCGGCGAAGACCGCCCACAGCGCTCGATCATGCAAGCGCCACTCTGCTTCTGCAGTGTCTGCAATAGACCCCGCAAGCATCAGCGTTGGCTCGCGCCGCTTCTATTGCGGGCTCGATCTGAAGGCGGTCGAGGCGCAGGAGTTTGTCCGTGGAACGACCTTCAGCACCCCCTTCAAGTCGGGCGTGATGTCACGCTCCACCAGGCCAAGCGCGACGCCGAACCGCAGCATCTGGCCGCACACTTGCCGGATGCGGTGCGCGCAGTCAATCGCGCCAAGAACACCAGCTAATGTGAACGTTCTGCGGTAGCGCTAAATTCGATCAGAACGAAAATACCCCGCGCCTGCGAGGTATTTAGTCTGCTATGTTTTCCGGCGTTTGCTGAAACGCAATCCCAGAAACCCAAGCGCCAGAAGGGCGACACTAGAAGGCTCCGGAACGGTGACTTCATCGCTAGCAACGAAGAAAGTCATGCGCTCATTCGCGTTGGGCTGGCCGCTTATGCCACCATACCAACCGGTACCATCGGTTTGGTAGACCGCACTTCCGCCAACTTCCAAGACGTTATAGTCAGTGTCAAAGGCAAAGGAACCCGAAATTTCGGACAAGAAGTCGATGATTGTGTGCCCATTGCCATCTCCATCGATTGCGCCAGGACGAAACACCAGTACGTCGCTTTTGTTATTGCCGTCGGGGCCAAGGCAGCTCATTCCGTCCAAGCTTACGCCGGCATCGCAAATGCCGATCGCTCCTTCCACTAATCGGAATGGGGCAATCCCGCCCTTTCCGACCATCTCGTAAGATGTCACTTCCAACCCCGCGTAGGCTGAACTTGTGCTAGAAGCGATGTGTGTCAGTGTAACACTGTAGGGTCCAAAGAAGCCGCCAAACGTCCCTGAAATGTTGCCGCGTTCATCAAGTGTAATACTGCATTCGCCGATGCCGTCGCAGCCGATAAAACCGTCATCTGGCCCTCCGGCTTTCGCGCCCGGATAGGGACCAGCACTTGCCAAACTTGTTGTTGCGATCAGCATAGCGCCGAAAAGGTAAGATGTCATTCGCCTGCAGTTCATAGTTATCCCCTTTGGAAGAAAAATCATTATTTTTGAACGACTGCGAATGACAAAGACAGCATATTTCGTGCCGGGATCGCAATATATTTAAAATCAGCAACTTACGCCGTCGCAGAGCGGGCGAAAAATTTAAGTGTAAAGATATTCGACACTCACTAGCTGTTATTCATACAGCTGAGCTATTAACTTGATGATTTGCGAATATTTACTCGATCACGATGGAGGGAACTAGAACTGGCGCCGAGGAGTTGGGGAAGCACTGATCAATTCTCCCCGGAGCCGTTCCGGTCGCTTGCAAGACCTGCAACAATAACGGCATCCGAGACCACAGTCCCATTGATCATGCAGAAGAGTTTTCCCGACCTCGAACACGCCGCCAAAAAGAAGCTGACTCGGCGCTCTGCGTTTGACCATGAGCGTCAGCTTTGGGGCGAGAGCTCCGGTGCCGCTCAGCAGTGCGAGCGGGAACAATCGGCCAGAAACGGACTGCCGCGTTTCCTGACGGAACCATTATTGGGATGAAGAATTTCGCCGAAGGGCGTGGGATTAGAACGATCTCAATCTACGACTAAACCCTCTGTGACAGGACGGGTTTGAAATGCGCCACTCTAGTCACTAGGCATAGGTCGTGTGAGGATGGCGTCGAAATCGGCCCCTCACACTCCTGATGCAATTCTTCGGAACCGGTTGCTGAGAACGCGATGAACCAGTATCTTTGCACTTGATGTCGCTTTGTCCAATTTCGATGCTTCTAAGAACCCGTTATGACCGAGTGTGCTGCGCAAGTCATATTGGCTTGCCAAGAAAACGGTAGTTCATGCGCCAATACAGGTGCGTGGTCTTCACCAGCAAGTACATACCTTGACCGTCAGCGTACTTGTCGCTGGCTGGCGCGCCTGTATGCTTCACGTTCCGTACAAAAGTGTCCGTCAGAGCCATGTTCGTCCCCCTGTTGGTACTTTTTTCTGGGAAATGTGGAGGTACCATCAAAAGTACCCGCATTTCTTCGGGCTTCCATGACACGGCTGGGGACCCGATGGCACAACAAAAAACCCGCTCTCCTACGAGGATAGCGGGTTCTGGCACAACTTAGAACATGTTGCTTTAAATCAATGGTGCCGATGCCCGGAATCGAACTGGGGACCTTCACATTACGAATGTGCTGCTC
>JARXKM010000245.1:2645-7472 GCA_030272785.1 Pseudomonadota bacterium | reverse complement strand
AGACCTGACCCCAGGGCTGCGTCGCTGGCGCTGGGGGTCTGGGGTCAGGTCTGACAATCGGCGCTTATCGATAATTCTGGGGTCAGGTCTGACAATCGAACATTTCAAGAAGCCGAAATATCCGATTATCAGACCTGACCCCGGCCGTCACATGTCGAGCATTTCTCCACCGAGCCGGCGCGCCAGGAAGTCGACCAGCGCGGCGACCCGCGGCGCCAGCGCGCCCTGCTTGTAGAACACCGCCCACACCGGCTGCGACCAGGCCAGCGTGTGCGGCGCCAGCACTGGCACCAGTGTGCCCGCCGCCAGGTCGTCGCGCGTGAGAAAGTGCGACAGGCAGACGATGCCGGCGCCCGACAAGGCCAGGTGGCGCAGCGTCTCGCCGCTCGAGGCGAACACCGCCGGCGCCACCGCCAGACCTTCGCCGCCGCCATGCGCGAGCGGCCAGATGTTGAGCGAGGCCGGCGCCGTGAAACCGAGCAGCCGGTGCGCCGCCAGCTGCGCCGCGTCGGCCGGCTCGCCATGCCGGCGCAGGTAGCCCGGCGACGCCAGCACGCGCAGCCGGCTCGACCCGAGCCGGCGTGCATTGAGGGTCGAATCGGCCAGCGGGCCGATCCGGATCGCCACGTCGGCGCGCTCCTCGATCAGGTCGACCACCGTCTCGCCGCTGGTCAGCTCCAGCTTCACCAGCGGATAGGCGTCGAGGAAGTCGGCCACCAGCGGCGCCACCAGGTGGTCCAGCGCCGGCGTCGCCGCATTCACCCGCACCAGGCCGGACGGCTGCGAACGGCGCGCCGCCACCTGCGCCTCGGTGTCCTCCAGTTCGGCGAGCACCTTGCGCGCGCGGCCGAGCAGCCAGCTGCCTTCTTCGGTCAGGTCGAGCCGGCGCGTGGTGCGGTGCATCAGCGTCATTCCGAGCTGCGCTTCGAGGCGCGAAATGGTGCGGCTGACACCGGACGGCGTCTGCCCGAGCCGCTCGGCGGCGGCCGAGAACGAGCCGTTATCTATCACCGCGGCAAATGCAATCAGCGCGTCGACATCGATCATTCGTGACTCCGGGTCAAAAGTCAATTGTACGACAGGGGCTGTTTCTTTGCGCCGGCGGCGGCCACACTGGCCTCCCTCCACCTCTACTCGGGATTCACCATGCCACTCGCACTCTGGGCGCTGACCCTGTCAGCATTCGCCATCGGCACCACCGAATTCGTCATCGTCGGGCTGATCCCCACCATCGCCGCCAGCCTGCATGTGTCGGTGCCGTCGGCCGGCCTGCTGGTGAGCCTGTACGCGCTCGGCGTGGCGATCGGCGCGCCGGTGCTGACCGCCCTCACCGGCCGCGTGCCGCGCAAACAGCTGCTGCTTGGCCTGATGCTGCTGTTCACGATCGGTAACCTGCTGGCCTGGATGGCGCCCGGCTACGCCACCCTGATGGCGGCGCGCGTGCTCACCGGCCTGGCGCACGGCGTGTTCTTCTCGATCGGCTCGACCATCGCCACCAGCCTGGTGCCGAAGGAGAAAGCGGCCAGCGCGATCGCCCTGATGTTCTCCGGCCTGACCGTCGCGCTGGTGACCGGCGTGCCGCTCGGGACCTTCATCGGCCAGAGCTTCGGCTGGCAGTCGACCTTCCTGGCGGTGTCGCTGCTGGGCGTGGTGGCGATCATCGGCAGCGCGCTGCTGGTGCCGGCCACGATCGTCGGCAGCGCGCCGTCGTCGCTGCTCACACAGCTGGCGGTGCTGCGCAAGCCGCGCCTGCTGCTGGTGTACGCCATGACCACGCTCGGCTACGGCGGCACCTTCATCGCCTTCACCTACCTGGCGCCGATCTTGCAGGAAGTGTCGGGCTTCTCGGCGTCGAGCGTCAGCCTGGTGATGCTGGTGTACGGCGTCTCTGTCGCGGCGGGGAACATCTGGGGCGGCAAGCTGGCCGACCGCAAGGGCCCGATCCGCGCCTTGCAGATCGTCTTCGCGCTGCTGGCGGCGGTGCTGCTGGTGCTCACCTTCACGGCGCCGCACAAGCTGCTGGTGCTGGCCACCGTGCTGGCCTGGGGCGCGGTCGCTTTCGGCAACGTGCCTGGCCTGCAGGTGTACGTGGTGCAGCGCGCCGAGCGCGATGCGCCGCATGCGGTGGACGTGGCGTCCGGCCTGAACATCGCCGCCTTCAATGTCGGCATTGCGCTCGGTGCGTGGGGCGGCGGCGTGATCGTCGCCCGGCTTGGACTGCTGGCCACGCCGTGGATCGGCGCCCTGGTGGTGCTGGGCGCCCTCGCCCTGACGACGCTGGCCGGCCGGCTCGATCGGCGCGACAGCATCGGCAGCGGCGCCCAGGACGACCTGCGCCTGGCCGCCTGAATGGCGTTTATTTTTCCGCTTACTTGTCCGTCTACTTGTCCGCCTGCTTGTCCAGCTCCGGATAGTGGCGGAAGATGCCTTCGCGGTTGAACGCAATGCGCCGCTTCGAGGCCAGGTAGGCGGCGATATGCGGGCGCTGCGCCACCTGCCCGCGCAGCGCCGCCAGCCGCGGATACGCCGGCATCAGGCGCGCCATCGACGCCGGAAACGCATAGTGCAGGCCTTCGATCAGCTGGAACATCGACAGGTCGGCGTAGCTCACGCGGGCGCCCAGGAAATAGCCGCCGCGCGGCGCCGCCGCCAGCGCCGTCTCGAAATACCCGAAGTACTTCGGCACCCGCTCGGCGAGGAAGCCGGCGCTGCGCCGCTTCGCTTCTTTCTTCTGATCCTCGTAATACAGCGACACGGAAATCGGATGATGCGTCTCGTGCACCTCGGCGACCAGGTCGGCCATCGTCAGCTGCAGCTGGTGAATCCACAGCCGCCGCGCCTGCGCGCGCGGCGCCAGCCCATGCGCGCCGCCGAGGAACAGCAAGATGTTGGCGACCTGGCCGATGGTCTGCTCGCCGGCCACCAGGAACGGCGGCGCGAACGACGGCGTGGCGCCTTGCGCCAGCATCTTCAGCAGCTCGCCGGTGCCGTTCTTGCGGCGCGCCACGTCGACGTAATCGGCCTGCGCTTCTTCCAGTGCCAGGCGGACGAATTCGCCGCGCCCCTGGATGGTGGGCCAGTAATACAGCTGATAGACCATGTGCCTGCCCCTCGCGTTGTTCGACCAGCCGATTATCGGCCTTTCGCGTTTGCGGCGGCGCGCAATGGTTTTTTTTGCGGCCGCTGCCGCTTACATGCTAGTCTCGCGCTACCGCCGAAGAGCGGACAAGAACATCCACCATCAAGGAGATAGAACAATGCTGAAAAAAATTGCCATCACCGTCCTCGTGATCCTCGCCCTGATCGTCGCCATGGCCGCGATGAAGCCCGATACCTTCAGCGTCAAGCGGGTCGTCAGCATCAAGGCGCCGCCGGAAAAGATCGCCGCCCTGGTCACCGACTTCCATCAGTGGGCAAGCTGGTCGCCGTGGGAAAAGCTCGATCCCAACATGAAGCGCACCTTCAACGGCGCGCCCGCCGGCAAGGGCGCGATCTACGAATGGGAAGGCAACAAGGACGTCGGCAAGGGCCGCATGGAGATCATGGACGCGGGCACGCCGGCGCTGACCGTCATCAAGCTCGATTTCCTGCAGCCGTTCGAAAGCCACAACACTACCGAATTCGTGCTCTCGCCGCAGGGCGCCGAAACCCAGGTGACGTGGAACATGACCGGCCCGATGCCGTTCGTGTCGAAGATCATGAGCGTGTTCGTGAGCATGGATGCGATGATCGGCAAAGACTTCCAAAAAGGCCTGGCGAACATGAAGGCAGTGGCGGAGAAGTAGGCAAAATGTATTCCTCTTGAGTAATATCAGCCATGGTTCCGGCTTGCCGGGAGATGATGTTTTGTGCGGCGCGCGCCGCCGCACAGCCCCTCACCTGCCGGAACCGACCACCATGATCGTCGCTCACCTGATTAAGCATTGGCTGGCGCGGCGCGCGCAGTACAGCTGCACCTCGTGGGTGCTGTGCATCGCGCGCAGCCTGCGCGTGCTGCGCTTCTACGATGCGCACCGGCGCCTGTGCCGGCTCGACGTGGTGCGCAACTACGTCGCCGCGCCGCCCAACGACGACCTGTTCCACCATCTGAGCCACCGCGACTACCTGGTCAAGCACCTGCCGGCCCGCCAGCGCGTCGCCTGCGCGCTGCACCATTACTGCTTCGAGGACGCCACCTTCAACACCGCCTACAAATTTGCTGTCTACCGCGCCGGCGGCCTCGCCCTGTGGCGGCGCAACGTCGGCGGCAGCGCCTTCGCCATCACGCTGTCGATGGCCTCGCGCATGAACGCCGAGGGCGACCTGATGATCGCCCTCGAGGCGGACGGCAAGTGCCTGCACCGCCTCAGTTTCAGCTGGGTCGACGGCAGCCTGGCCGGCGTCGCCGGCGCGCTGCCGTTCGTGGCGCGCAACCAGGGCCGCTGGACCGATTCGGATCTCGCTTTCGCCGCGTTCGAGCGCGCCTTCCCGCACAATTCGCCAAGTTTTTTCTGCTTCGCCGCGATGCAGGGCGTGGCGCAGGCGGTCGGCATGACGCAGCTGGCGGCCATCAAGAGCGGCGCCCATCCGGCCTGCGATGCGAGCGCGGTAAAGCACTTCGCCAATGCCTACGACGCTTTCTGGCGCATCCTCGGCGGCGTCGAGCTGCCCGGCCCGGCGTTCCTGATCGCCCTGCCGTTCTATCTGAAGCCGCTCGCCGACATGCCCGGCAAGCACCGCCGCCGCGCGGCGCTGCGGCGCGAGAACTGGGCCGAGATCGGCGAAGCGGCGCGCGGCACGCTCGAACGCAAGCTCAAACGCATCCCCGCGCTGGCTGCCCGCGCCACG
>JARXKM010000245.1:0-2545 GCA_030272785.1 Pseudomonadota bacterium | reverse complement strand
TGCGCATCCTGTCTCGTTTTGTCTCGTTTTGTCTGTTTTGAATTCACGACCGGTGCGGCGCGCAAACCAGACAAAACCAGACAAAACGAGACAAAACGCGCACCGCAAACGAGCACGAATGCCGGATGACTCGCGGCGGTGGACACCGACACGCTGCGCGCACGGAACTGTCGCTCTGGCAACTGTGAGCGCCGCCGGCACGCGCGTGGGCGCCCGTTCATGATAAACTTCGGCTTCGCTAGGGGTCCTGGAATTCGTTCCGGGTGAGAGATACCCTCCGTACCTGATCTGGATAATGCCAGCGAAGGAAAGCGCAAAGTTCCTCCCTCCTTTGTCCGCTCCTCCCGTTTGGCTCCGGTTTTTACAGTCAGCGCCGCCACGCCGGCGCGCACAACGAGCAAACAATGTCACGACCACACCTGAAGTATTCCGTCCTCGCCTTCGCCGTCATGCAGGCGTTCGGCGCCGTCTCGGCCCAGACCATGCCCGAAGTCGTCATCACCGGCGCCAAGTCGCCGGCCGGCGAACGCGCCGCCATCGGCGGCTTTGCGGACGCCCCGCTGCTGCAGACGCCGGCCTCGATCAGCACCATCGAGCGCCAGCAGATGCAGGACTTCGGCATCCACAACAGCACCGAGGCGATGAAGCTCGACGCCAGCGTCAGCGACGCCTACAACGCGGTCGGCTACGCGGAAAACTTCTCGATCCGCGGCTTCGCGCTCGATAACACCTCGAGCTACCGCAAGGACGGCCTGGCGATCCCGGGCGACACCCAGATCCCGCTCGAGAACAAGGAGCGCATCGAAGTGCTCAAGGGCCTGGCCGGCCTGCAGGCGGGCGTCGCCGCGCCGGGCGGCATCATCAACTACGTCACCAAGCGCCCCACCAATGCCGACCTGCGTTCGGTCACGCTCGAAGTGCGCGAACGCGGCACCTTGTACGGCGCGCTCGACCTGGGCGGACGCTTCGCCGACAAGCGCTTCGGCTACCGCATCAACGCCGCCGGCGAGAAGCTGCGCTCGTACGTCAAGGGCGCCGATGGCAAGCGCGAATTCGTCTCCGGCGCATTCGACTGGCAGATCACGCCGGACGCGCTGCTGCAGCTCGACCTCGACTACCAGCACAAGTCGCAGCTGACCGTGCCCGGCTACCAGCTGATCCGCAACGTCAGCCTGCCGACCGGGATCTCGCAAACCATGCTGCTCAACGACCAGCCGTGGGCCAGGCCGGTCGACACCAACAGCACCAACGCCGGCCTGCGCTTCGAATACCGCTTCGACGATGCCTGGTCGGCTACCGTCAGCATGAACAAGCACTGGTTCAAGCGCGACGACTACACTGCCTTCCCTTACGGCTGCAGCAACGAGGGCGCCGGCTACTACCCGGGTTACTGCTCGAACGGCGACTACGACGTCTACGATTACCAGAGCGCGGGCGAGAAAAAATCGCCGTTCGCCGCGCAGGCGATGGTGCAGGGAAAATTCGCCACCGGCGCGGTGCGGCACCAGCTCACGCTGGGCAGCTCGCTGTTTACCCGCAGCGACAAGTCCGGCGACTACGTCTACGACTACGTCGGCTCGAGCAATATCTACCACAACGTCATCGTCCCGTCGGCGCCGGCCAGCCGCACCACCGGGCCGGTGTTCGAGCGGCGCAGCGAGAACGAGCGCGCGCTGTTCGCCCAGGACATCGCGGCCTTGTCGGCGCAATGGAAGCTGCACGCCGGCCTGCGCTACGTGCAGGTCAAGCGCGACGAGTATCTCCCGGACGACAATTCGGGTGTCGCCAACGCGCCGCGCAAATACGCGCACAGCGACGAAGCATTCGCGTTGCCGAACCTGGCGCTGGTGTACAGCATGACGCCGGACTGGAACCTGTACGGCGCGCTCAGTCATGGTCTCGAACACGGCGGCATCGCGCCGCTCGGCACCACCAACAACAACACCGCGTTGGCGCCGAGCCGCTCGAAGCAGGTCGAATTCGGCATCAAGGGCGCGATCGGCAACGACACGACGCTGTCGGCGGCGCTGTTCCAGATCCGCAAGGGGCATGAGTTCACCAACGGCGCCAAGACCTACGTGCGCGCCGGCGACGAAACCCACCGCGGCCTGGAACTGTCGCTGCAGGGCCGCGCCAGTGCCGACATCCAGTACGGTTTCTCGCTGCTGGCGCTGCACACCGAGCAGCAAGGCACCGGCCAGCTTGACTTCGACGGCAAGCGCGTCACCGACGTGCCGAACTTCAAATCGAGCGCGTGGCTGGACTATGCGGTGCCGGCGGTGGCGGGCCTGAAGCTGAACGCGGCCTGGCAGTATTCAGGCGCCAAGACGTTCGACCTTGCCAACACCGTCAACGTGCATGGCTACCACCTGTTCGACCTTGGCGCCGCCTATGCGACCCGGGTGGCCGGCGCCAGCACCACCTTGCGCTTCGGCGTGAACAACGTGTTCGACAAGTTCTACTGGCGCGACGTCACGCCGGCGCTGGGCGGCTACCTGCTGACCGGCGCGCCGCGCACCTTGCGTGCCTCGGCGCAGTTCGACTT
>JARXKM010000244.1 GCA_030272785.1 Pseudomonadota bacterium | reverse complement strand
GGCGGTCTTGTCGTCGGCCGCGCCGACCCAGTAGTTCTGCACGCCGATGCCGCCGGAGACGGTGTCGCCGACGGCGAAGCGGGGCGACTGCGACGCCACCACCACGCCGACGCCGCCGGCGCGCATCACTTCACCGATGCCGACCGGGCGGATGTACGACTTGCCCTCGTTCATCCAGCCGCGCATGGCCGGGTCGAGCGACAGGTAGAGCGCCTTGACGACGATCTCGCCGTCGGCGATCGCGCGCACCGGCTCGCTCACTTGCTGCCAGTCGGTGGGTTTCGGCAGGCCGACCGGGCGCGCGGCAAGGCGGAACTGGTGATTGAGCATCGTGGTGGTGGCTGGCATGGCGCTTCCTAAGTGGGGATCGAAAGCACAATATACCGCAAATTGCACGGTCGTGCTATTTTTTGCCCGGATGGCATTTCGGGCGGCGCATGCGACAATAGCGGGCTCGCCCGATTCCCTCCATTGATCACGCCCGCCGCCATGACGCACCCCGAATACATCCTGACCCTGTCCTGCCTCGACCAACGCGGCATCGTCCATCGCGTCTCCGGTTTCCTGGCCGCGCATGGCTGCAACATCATCGATTCGGCGCAGTTCGGCGATGCCGAATCGCAGCTGTTCTTCATGCGCGTGCATTTCGCGCTGGAAGACGGCGCGGTCGGCGACGCCGATCTGCGCGCCGGCTTCGCCGCCCTGTGCGCGCCGATGCAGATGACGTGGCAGCTGCACGACGCGCGCGCCAAGCCGCGCGTGATGCTGATGGTGTCGAAGATCGGCCACTGTCTCAACGACCTGCTGTTCCGCTACAAGAGCGGGCTGCTGGCGGTCGAGATCCCGGCGATCGTGTCGAACCACATGGATTTCTACCAGCTGGCGGCCAGCTACAATATCCCGTTCCACCACCTGCCGCTGGCGGCCGGCGCGGACGCCGCCGCCAAGCTGGCGCAGGAAGCGAAAGTGCTCGAGCTGATGGCCACCCACCGCATCGACCTGGTGGTGCTGGCGCGCTACATGCAGATCCTCTCGCCCGGCCTGTGCCAGGCGATGGCGGGGCGGGCGATCAACATCCACCATTCCTTCCTGCCCAGTTTCAAAGGTGCCAAGCCATACGCCCAGGCGCACCAGCGCGGCGTCAAGCTGATCGGCGCGACCGCCCACTTCGTCACAGGCGAGCTCGACGAAGGCCCGATCATCGAGCAGGATGTCGAACGGGTCGACCATGCGATGGATGCCGAGGCGCTCACCGCGATCGGCCGCGACGTCGAATGCGTGGTGCTGGCGCGCGCGGTCAAATGGTTCGTCGAACACCGCATATTGCAAAACGGCGACAAGACAGTCGTCTTCAAATAACCTTTATTTTTTCAGGCATACCCATCGATGGCTCTCAAGGCGACTATCTACAAGGCAGAACTGCAGATTGCGGACATGGACCGCAATTACTACCAGGAGCACCTGCTGACGCTGGCGCGCCATCCGTCCGAGACCGACGAGCGGATGATGATCCGGCTGCTGGCGTTTGCCATCCACGCGAGCGAATCGCTGACCTTCACCAAGGGCCTGTTCGATACCGAGGAACCGGACTTGTGGCAGAAGGACCTGACCGGCGCGATTCAGTTGTGGATCGAAGTCGGCCAGCCTGACGAGAAGCGCCTGATGAAGGCGTGCGGCCGGTCGGAAAAAGTGGTGGTGTACAGCTACGGCGCGACCAGCCACATCTGGTTCAAGGCGATCGCCAACAAGCTCGAGCGCGCCAAGAACCTGTCGGTGGTAAACATCCCGTCGGAGGCCGCGGTCCAGCTGCAGAAAATGGCGAACCGCAACATGCAGCTGCAATGCACGATCCAGGACGGCCAGATCTGGCTGACCAACAGTGTCGACACGGTGCTGATCGAGCGCGAGTCGTTCAAGGAAGAGCGCTAACGGAGGGCGAGGAGGGCGAGGACGGCGGGACGGCGAACGACCGCAGCGCGAACCACCCGCCGCTACGCACTGTGAAGCGGCGGCGCAGGCAAACGGCCTATATCGGCCGCCGGCCTCGCTGGGCTATAATGCCGACCATGCAACGTACATCGACAAGCTGGCGCTGGACAATCTGGATCGCGTGTTTCGCGGTCCTGATGAACGCGCTCGCGCCGTCGATCTCGCACGCCATGGCCGCCCTTAACGGTGCGCCGGCCACCTGGGAAATCTGCCGCGCCGACGCCGGCGCGCTGGCCGCGCCGGGCCAGCCGGAGTTGGTCGCGGTCGGTTCGCTGGTCAAGAAAATCGCCCCCACCAAGATTGACGCGATGGCCGATTGCGGCTACTGCCTGCCGCATGGCGGCAGCGTCGCGCTGATGCCGAACACCATCACCGGCCTTGGCCTGATGGGCGGACACGCCCTGCGGCCATTCCTGTTTTACCGCGCGCCGCAGCCCCTGCTCGCGCTGTCGGCCGCCGCGCCGCGCGGACCTCCCGCCCTCGCCTGATCGCCTCGACGGCCTCGCCGTCTGCCACTTTTCATTCGCCGTTCCCGTCGCCGGGAACCGATGCCGAGCGTGACGATCTACCGTCTGACGCCGGCATCGCAAATCAATCAGGAACCATCATGACCAAGCAGCTCTCCGCGCTGATCGCCTCGATCGCGCTCGCCTCCACCGCGTACGCTCAGACCACCGTCACCGAGCCGTGGGTACGCGCCACCGTGCCGCAGCAAAGCGCCAGCGGCGCCTTCATGCAGCTGCGTTCGGCCGACGCCGCACGGCTCGTCAAGGTGACGTCGCCAGCCGCCCGCGCGGTCGAAATCCACCAGATGGAAATGCATGGCCAGCTGATGAAAATGCGCGAGGTGGACGGCATCGACCTGCCGGCCGGACGCAGCGTCAACCTGGCCGCCGGCGGCTTTCACATCATGCTGGTCGGCCTCAAGCAGCAGCTGAAAGAGGGCGACGTCGTGCCGATCACGCTGGTGCTCGAACGCCAGGGCGGCAAACGCGAGAGCGTCACCGTCAACGCACCGGTCAAGCCGCTCGCCTACGCCGCATCGAAAGGACACTAAGCCATGAAACTGCTCACCTGTGTATTTGCCGCCGGCGTCGCCGCCGCACCGTTCGCCCAGGCCCACGTCAACCTCGAACAAACCAGCGCGCCGGCCGGCGCCTACCAGAAGCTGACGTTTCGGGTCGGCCACGGCTGCGAAGGCAGCGCCACCAACGGCATCAGCGTGCTGCTGCCGGACGCGGTGACCGGCGCCAAGCCGATGCCCAAGGCCGGCTGGACCATCACCACCGTCGACGGCAAGCTGAATGCGCCGCTGGTGTCGCACGGCGTGACGATCACCAGCGCGGTGCGCGAAGTGAGCTGGAAAGGCGGCCCGCTGCCCGACGCGCAGTACGATGAATTCAGCATGCAGGTGAAGCTGCCGGAAGCGCCCGGCAAGTACTACTTCAAAGTGACCCAGCTGTGCGACAAGGGGCGCGCCGAATGGAGCGAGGTGCCCGCGGCGCCCGGCGCGGCGATGAAATTCCCGGCGCCGGTGCTCGACGTGGTGGCGCCTGCCGGCGCCGCGCACCAGCACTGAGGGCGGCATATGCGACCTTCCACCACACGCCGCCTCGGCGCGGCAGGCCTGCTGCTGGCCGGCGCCTTGCCGGCCTGCGCGCTGGCCGATGCGGCGCCGCCCGTGCTGCTCGACAAGGTGATCATCTCCGGCGGCCGGCCGACGTCCTTGCCGACCCAGATCCCGACCACCATCGAAGGTATCACCGGCGCGCAGATCGACGCGCGCATCAACGCCACCGACAGCGAGGACGCGCTGAAGTACTTCCCCAGCCTGAACGTGCGCAAGCGCTACATCGGCGACTACGACCACGCGGTGCTGGCCAGCCGCGCCTCGGGCACCGGCAACAGCGCCCGTTCGCTGGTGTACGCGGACGGCATATTGCTGTCCAACCTGCTCGGCAACGGCGCCAGCTTCACGCCGCGCTGGGGCATGGTGTCGCCCGAAGAAATCGAACGCGTCGACGTGCTGTACGGGCCGTTTTCGGCCGCCTATCCGGGCGGCTCGGTCGGCGCGGTGGTCGATTTCCAGACCCGCATGCCGGACCAGTTCGAGGCGCACCTGAAGCTGGCCGCGTTCAGCCAGCGCTTCCAGTTGTATGCGACCGACGCGCGGCTCGCTGGCCGGCAGGGCAGCGCCTCGGTCGGCGACCGGCAGGGTGCCTGGTCGTGGTGGATCGACGTGTCGCGGCTCGACAACGCCGGCCAGCCGATCACCTTCGCCAACAAGCTGGTCTCGAGCGGCGTGGCCGGCAGCGCCGGCAAGCCGGTGACGGGCGCCATCGCCGACCGTAACCCGGCCAACAAGGACTGGCTGATCATCGGCGCGGGCGGCCAGTCGAACACGGTGCAGGATCACGCCAAGGTCAAGCTGGCCTACGACGTGGCGCCGACACTGCGCGCCAGCTACACGCTCGGCTGGTGGGGCAACGAGTCGGTGCGCGAGGTCGAATCGTACCTGCGCGATGCGGCCGGCGCGCCGGTGTATCGCGGCGACGCCAACAACTTCATCAACATCGACGCACGCCGCTACGACTTGCGCGCGTCTGACTTCGCGCCGACCATCGGCAAGCTCGCACACCTGATGCAGGGCGTCTCGCTCAAGCGCCACGCGCGCGGCGAGTGGGACTGGGAAATCGCCGCCAGCCAGTACGACTACCGCACCGACCTGGTGCGCACGCCGACGCTGCCGGTGGCGGACTCGCGCAGCGCCGCGCCGGGCACGCTGACCGACCTGGCCGGCAGCGGCTGGAATACGCTGGCGCTGAAAGGCATCTGGCGGCCGAATCCGGCGCACGTGGTGGAGCTGGGGCTGCAATCGGACAGCGCGCAGCTGCGCACCCGGGTCTCGGGCAGCGCCGACTGGATCGGCGGGGCGCCGGCCGCCGCGCTGTCGACGTTCAACGGCGACACCCGGCTGCAAAGCCTGTACGTGCAGGACACCTGGCGCATCGCGCCGGCGTGGAAGGCGACGCTGGGTGCGCGGCGCGAGCGCTGGCAGGCGTTCGGCGGCGAGCTGTCGAACGCGGTGAGCAGCGCGCCGGTGCGATTCGGCGAGCGCGACGAGACCAGCATCTCGCCGAAAGCGGCGCTGGCCTGGCGCGCCACGCATGACTGGACCCTGAAGGCATCGCTGGGCCGCGCGGTGCGCGACCCGACCGCCGCCGAGCTGTTCCAGGGCTCGCTGGTTGACGGCGCCATCGTCAACAGCGATCCTCTGCTGCGCGCCGAGAAGTCGTGGACCGGCGAGTGGAGCGCCGAGCGGGTCGGCGAGGCCGGCGTGCTGCGCGCGACCGTGTTCGCCGAGCGCACCCGCGACGCGCTGTATTCGCAGGCGCTGACGGCGACCGTCAACACGGTGCAGAACATCGGCCGGATCCGCACCAACGGGCTGGAACTGGCGTACCAGGCGGACGACGTGATGGTGCGGGGGCTGTCGCTGTCGGCCAGTGCGACGTATGCCGATTCGATCATCACCGAAAACCGCGCGCTGCCAGCCAGCGTGGGCAAGCGCCAGCCGCGTGTGCCGGCGTGGCGGGCGAACCTGCTGGCGTCGTGGCGCGTCGGCGAGCGCTGGACCAGCAGCGTCGGCGTGCGCTACAGCGGCCGCCAGTACAGCGCGCTCGACAACAGCGACACGCATGGCGACGCCTACATGGGGGTGTCGGATTACCTGGTGACGGATGTGCGGGTGCGCTACAAGTTCGACCGCCACGTCAGCGCGTCGGTCGGGATCGACAACGTGGGCGATGCGAAGTACTGGGCGTTTCACCCATATCCGCAGCGGACCATGCTGGCCGAGGTACGCTGGGATTACTGAGCGCCGCGGCGGGGCGGCAGGGCGGCATGGCGGCAGGGCGGCTGGGCTATCAGCGCGCGCCGCCCATCCGGTTGACGTTGCCTGAGCCGATCACGGTCGTGCTCACCTTCGGGTCGCCGTAGTAGTTGACGTCGCCCGAGCCGGCGATGTTGACGTCGAGCGTGTCGCGCACCGCCATCGCCGTTTCGCCCGAGCCGGCGATGTTGACGCTGGCATTGATGGCTTTCAGCTTGCCGAGATCGACGTTGCCCGAGCCGCCGATCGACACGGTCAGCCTGGTCGCCGTGCCGGCCGCCACTTTCAGGTCGCCGCTGCCGCCCAGCGTGACCGACAGGGCCGCGCTGTCGACGCCCCTGACCTTGATCGAGCCGGAGCCGCCCAGGTCGATCTGCACCTTGGCGCCGCGCAGCGCATCGGCGTCGATCGAACCGGAGCCGCCCAGCGCCAGGCTGTCGACGCCCTTGGCCTGCACCACGATCTTCAGGCGCCGCGTGTCGAAGTCGAGCTTGCGCTTGGACGGGCGGATCTGCAGGGTGCCGTTCTCGATGACGGTCTCGATCAGCGGCAGCAGGTTGTCGTCGGTCTCGATGGTCACGCTTTCGGTCGCGCCGGTGCGCAGTTCGACGCTGCCGGGCAGGGCCATCGACAGGCCGCTGAAGTGGCCCAGCGCGCGCGTTTCGCTCTTGATGCGGCCGGACCCCTGGACGTGCTCGCCGCCCCAGTTCCACGCCAGCGCCGGCGCGGCCGGCACGGCGATTGCGAGGGCGGTCAGGACGAGCATCAGGCTGCTCAGGCGGCGCTGCGGACGGGGCGTGGTCATGGTGGTTTCCTTCGATTCGGTGGGGGAGGGATGGGCTGAGCATATGGTAGGAAAACCGCGCCGCGCCGGGCGGGCGTTTGCGACAGATTGCAGCGGCGGCCGGACAGAATGCCGTTTTGCGGCCGCGAGGCGGTATCATGGCGGGGTCGGGCACGCGCCCGGCTTTGTCAATTCATTGGAAACTCATGCTGATCATTACCATCAAACAGGGCAAGGAAAAGAGCCTCCTGGCCGGCGAACCCTGGATTTACGCCTCCGCCATCGAAAAAGTCGACGGCAAGCCGAACGAGAAGATGAAGGGCGGCGCCACCGCCATCGTCCAGAGCTCGTCGACCAAATTCCTGGCGCGCGCCGCCTACAACTCGAAGTCGCAGATCCGCGCGCGGGTCTGGACGTTCGACGAGGCGCAGCCGGTCGACCATGCCCTGATCAAGGGGCGGGTGCAGGCGGCGCTGGCCAAGAGCGCGCCGGCGGCGAAGAAGGCGCGCGCCGACCAGGTGGTCAAACTGGTCAACGCCGAGGCGGACGGCTTGCCTGGTCTGCTGGTGGAAGGGTTCGGCGGCAAGGACGGCTACCTGGTGTGCCAGTTCCAGGCCGCCGGGGTCGATGCGTGGAAGGTGCCGATCGTGCAGGCGCTGATCGCCGGCACCGGCTGCAAGAACGTGTACGAGCGCTGCGACGATTTGATCCGCAAGGGGGAAGGTCTGGCGCTGGTCGACGGCGCGCTGGCCGGCGAGGAGCCGCCCGACGAGGTGATCGTCAGCGAGGGCGGGGTGAAATTCTCGCTCGATCTCAAGAGCGGGCACCGCAACCGCTTCCGCTA
>JARXKM010000243.1 GCA_030272785.1 Pseudomonadota bacterium | reverse complement strand
TTGGGACGGCGCTGTCGCGCGTTGCTTCGATTTCGGCCAAGGCGCCTTCGTCAAAACCGGTCGACACTGGGAGACTTTTCCTAACCTGGCCGATCATGCGTTGTGCGATCCTCGGTTTTGTCGGCGGCGCCGCGCTGCTGCAGGCGCTTGGTGCGTTGCCGGACGACGCCGTCGCGTTGGCGTGCCTGGCGCTGGCCGTGCTGCTGCTGATCGCCTTGCGCGGCCCGCTGCGCGCCGCCGCCGCCGGCGCCTTGCTCGGCTTTTGCTGGGCCGCGCTGGTCGCGTCGATCGCGCTCAAGCCCCAATTGGCAAAAGACGACGAGGGCCGCGACGTCACCCTGATCGGTATCATCGACAGCCTGCCGTACCGCTTCGACCAGGGCGTGCGCTTCAATTTCGCCGTCGAGCAGGTCGCCGGCGCGACAATGACGGTGCCCCCGCGCGTGTCGCTGGCCTGGTATGCCGGCTTTCGCGATACGCTGCAGCAGGTCGGCGCCGTTCAGCCGGGCGAGCGCTGGCAGCTCACCGTGCGCCTGCAGCGCCCGCACGGCAACGCCAATCCCCACGGCTTCGACTACGAGGTCTGGCTGCTCGAACAGGGCGTGCGCGCCACCGGCTACGTGCGTCCAGCGGGCGAGAGCAACCGCCGCATCGACAGCTTCGTCTTCAGCGTCGGCAACCTGGTTGAGCATTGCCGCGCCAGGCTGCGCGAACGCATCCTGCGCGCCCTGCCTGGCAAGCAGTACGCCGGCGTGATCGTCGCCCTGGTGGTGGGCGACCAGCGCGCGATCGACCAGTCCGACTGGGCCGTGTTCAACCGCACCGGCATCAGCCACCTGATTTCGATCTCGGGCCTGCACATCACCATGATCGCCGGGCTGTTCGCGATGCTGGCCTCGGCGCTGTGGCGACGCTCCTTCTTCACCGGCGCGCAACTGCCGCTGCTGCTGCCGGCCCAGAAGGTGGCCGCGCTGGCCGGCGCCGGCACCGCGCTGCTGTACGTGCTGCTGGCCGGCTTCGGCGTGCCGGCCCAGCGTACCCTGTACATGCTCACCGTGGTCGCCGTGGCGCTCTGGTCGGGCCGCATCACCAGCGTCTCGCACGTGCTGTGCGCAGCGCTCGGCGTGGTGGTACTGCTCGATCCGTGGGCCGTGCTGTGGCCCGGCTTCTGGCTCTCGTTCGGCGCCGTGGCGATCATCCTGTACGCCACGGTCGGGCGCATCGGGGTGCCGACCGCCGGCTTCTGGAACATGCTCAGGCTGGGCGCGCACACGCAGTACGTCGTCACGCTTGGCCTGGTGCCGCTGACCATGCTGCTGTTCGCCCAGGTGTCGATCGTCAGCCCGCTCGCCAACGCAGTGGCGATCCCGCTGGTGAGCTTTGTCGTCACGCCGCTCGCGCTGGCCGGCAGCATGCTGCCGTCGCCGCTGGCGGAGATCCTGCTCGGCTCGGCCCACCTGGCGGTCGAGGCGCTGGCGTGGCTGCTGGCCTGGCTGGCGGCCGGCCCGCTGGCCGTGTGGAGCGCGCCGACGCCGGCGCCGTGGGTGTTCTGCTTCGCGCTCGCCGGCACGCTGTGGATGCTGGCGCCGCGCGGCTGGCCGCTGCGCTGGACCGGCGCGCTGGCCTGGCTGCCGCTGCTGGCGCTGCAGCCGTCGGCGCCAAAGCCGGGCGATATCGCCGTCACCGCGTTCGACGTCGGCCAGGGCATGGCGCTGCTGATCGAAACCGCCGGCCACCGCCTGCTGTACGACGCCGGGCCGCTGTATTCGCCGGAGTCGAACGGCGGCAACCGCGTCATCGGGCCATACCTGAAGGCGCGCGGCATCGACCGGCTCGACGGCATGATCATCACCCACAGCGACGCCGATCACGTCGGCGGCGCGCTGGCGGTGATGCAGGCGGTGCGGGTCGGCTGGCTGGCGTCGTCGCTGTGGGAGAACCATCCGGTGGTGCGCGCGGCGGCCTCGCACACGCGCTGCGCGGCCGGCCAGCGCTGGACCTGGGACGGCGTGCAGTTCGAGATGCTGCAGCCGACCGTCGCCAGCTACGAAGACCCGGCACTGAAGCCGAACGCGCGCGGCTGCACCTTGCGCATCAGCGCCGGCGCGCACGCGCTGCTGCTGGCGGCCGACATCGAGGCGGCGCAGGAGGCGCAACTGGTGCACGGCGCGGCCGACAAGCTGCGCGCCGACGTGCTGCTGGCGCCGCATCACGGCAGCGGCACCTCGTCGACGCCGGCGTTCCTGCAGGCGGTGCATCCGGCGCTGGGTATCTTCCAGGTGGGATATCGCAATCGCTATCACCATCCAAAACCGGAGGTGTTCGAACGCTACCGCGAGATGGGCATCGGCCGCATGCGCACCGACGACAGCGGCGCGATCATGCTCCACTTCGGCGCGCAGGTGGACGCCGCGGCCTACCGCACCGAGCACCGGCGCTACTGGTACGGCCGCTGAAAGCGTTGTAGGGGATTCCCTCTACGCGCTGGCGCGGCGCGCGCATTACAATTGCAGCCATGACAAAACCACTGCTGCACTTCACGCACGGGAACGGCTTCCCGGCGGGCGTCTATCGCCGCTTCCTCGACGGCCTGCGCGACGACTTCGATGTGCGCGCGACCGACATGGTCGGCCACGACGACGCGTTTCCGGTCTCCGACGGCTGGCCCGAGCTGGTGGCCGAACTGATCGCGCGCCTGCAGGCGTATCCGGCGCCGGCGATCCTGGTCGGCCACTCGCTCGGTGGCATGCTCAGCCTGATGGCGGCCAAGCAGCGGCCCGACCTGGTGCGCTGCGTAGTGATGCTCGATTCGCCGGTGGTGTCTGGCTGGCGCGCCTGGCTGCTGCGCTTTGCCAAGCAGCGCGGCTGGGACGATCGCTTCTCGCCGGCCAAGTCGTCGCAGCGCCGCCGCATCGTCTGGCCCGACCCGCCGGCGGCGTACGCGCATTTCGCGCAGAAGGATATTTTCGCCGCGTGGGCGCCCGGCGTGCTGGCCGACTACATGGAGCACGGCCTGATGCCGCACCCGGACGGCGTGCAGCTGCGCTTCTCGCGCGAGGTCGAGACCTCGATCTACCGCTCGCTGCCGCACCACCTGGGCGCGCTGGTGCGTCCGCCGTTCCCGGTGCCGATCGGCTTCGTCGCCGGCGACGATTCGCTCGAGCTGCGCCAGGCCGGGCTGGATGCCACGCGGCGCCTGGTGGGCAGCCATTTCGCCTCGATCAAGGGCGGCCACCTGTTCCCGATGGAGTCGCCGGACCTGGCTGCGCAGCTGACGCGCGCGATGATCGCCGAGCTGCTGGCGGCCGCGTAAATTTATACTGGACAGGCATTTTCGCGTAAAATCGCGGGATCCGGCGCCGCGCCGCGCGCGCCCCCAGCTTCCTCTCGACTTCACCATGAAAAGCCCCAGCGATGACTATCAAAAGCGATAAATGGATCCGCCGCATGGCGCTCGAAACCGGCATGATCTCGCCGTTCGAACCGGGCCAGGTGCGCCAGGACGAAGCGGGCCGCAAGATGATCTCTTACGGTACCTCGTCGTACGGTTACGATATCCGCTGCGCCGACGAATTCAAGATTTTCACCAACATCAACAGCACCATCGTCGATCCGAAGAACTTCGATTCGAACTCCTTCGTCGACGTCAAGAGCGATGTCTGCATCATCCCGCCCAATTCATTCGCGCTGGCGCGCACCATCGAATACTTCAAGATCCCGCGCAACGTGCTCACCATCTGCCTGGGCAAATCGACCTACGCGCGCTGCGGCATCATCGTCAACGTGACGCCGTTCGAGCCGGAGTGGGAGGGCTACGTGACGCTGGAGTTCTCCAACACCACCCCGCTGCCGGCCAAGATCTACGCCGGCGAGGGCTGCGCGCAGGTGCTGTTCTTCGAAAGCGATGAAGTGTGCGAGACCTCGTACAAGGACCGCGGCGGCAAGTACCAGGGCCAGAGCGGCGTGACGCTGCCGAAGGCCTGACCGCGCATCGCCCAACAAAAAAAGAGCCCGCGAGGCTCTTTTTTTTGTTGTCCCCGCGGGGGCCGACTAGCGTTTGCGGGTCTGACCTAGGTCAGACCCCTTTCGCACCGGTTTAGTTCCGCACGCAGTCGACGAAGTAGCCGCGCTTGCCGTCCACCTCGCGTTTGACCAGGCCGTGCACGTCGGTCTCGAAGCCGGGGAAGCGCTCGTTGAAGTCGCGCGCGAAGCGCAGGTAGTCGACGATGATCTTGTTGAAGCGCTCGCCCGGAATGAGCAGCGGAATGCCGGGCGGGTAGGGGGTCAGCAGGATCGCGGTGATGCGCCCTTCGAGATCCTCGATGGCGACGCGGTCGATTTCGCGGTGCGCCATCTTGGCGAAGGCGTCCGACGGCTTCATCGCCGGGATCATGTCGGACAAATACATCTCGGTGGTCAGGCGCGCCACGTCGTAGGCCTTGTAGAAGTCGTGGATCGACTGGCACAGGTCGCGCAGGCCCATCGCTTCGTAGCGCGGGTTGGCCTGGGCGAATTCGGGCAGGATGCGCCACATCGGCTGGTTCTTGTCGTAGTCGTCCTTGAACTGCTGCAGCGCGGTGACGAGCGTGTTCCAGCGGCCCTTGGTGATACCGATGGTGAACATGATGAAGAACGAGTACAGGCCGCACTTCTCGATGATGACGCCGTGTTCGGCCAGGTACTTGGTGACGATCGAGGCGGGAATGCCGGACTCGCCGAAGCGGCCGTCGAGCGACAGGCCGGGCGTGACGACGGTGGCCTTGATCGGGTCGAGCATGTTGAAGCCGGGGGCGAGGTTGCCGAAGCCGTGCCAGTCGTCCTCGGCGCGGATCATCCAGTCGTCCTGGGTGCCGATGCCTTCTTCCGAAAAGCTGTTCGGGCCCCACACCTTGAACCACCAGTCGGCGCCGAATTCCTCGTCGACCTTTTTCATGGCGCGGCGGAAGTCGAGCGCTTCAAAAATGGATTCTTCCACCAGCGCGGTGCCGCCGGGCGCCTCCATCATCGCCGCGGCGACGTCGCACGAGGCGATGATCGAGTACTGCGGCGACGTCGAGGTGTGCATCAGGTAGGCCTCGTTGAAGGCGTCGCGGTCCAGCTTGACGGTCTCCGATTCGCGCACCAGCACCTGCGAAGCCTGCGACAGGCCGGCCAGCAGCTTGTGGGTCGACTGGGTCGAGAAGATCATCGACTCCTTGGCGCGCGGGCGGTCCTTGCCGATGGCGTGCATGTTCTTGTAGAAGTCGTGGAAGGTGGCGTGCGGGAGCCACGCTTCGTCGAAGTGCAGGGTGTCGATCTTGCCGTCCAACATTTCGCGCAAGGTCTCGACGTTGTAGACCACGCCGTCGTAGGTCGACTGGGTGATGGTGAGGATGCGCGGCTTCTTGTTGGCCGCCTCGCGGGCGAACGGATTCGCCTCGATCTTGCGGGCGATCGACTCGGGCGTGAATTCCTCGAGCGGGATCGGGCCGATGATGCCGAGGTGGTTGCGGGTCGGCATCAGGAACACGGGGATCGCGCCGCACATGATGATCGAGTGCAGGATCGACTTGTGGCAGTTGCGGTCGACGACGACGATGTCGCCTGGCGCGACTGTCGAATGCCACACCATCTTGTTCGATGTCGAGGTGCCGTTGGTGACGAAGTAGCAGTGGTCGGCGTTGAAGATGCGGGCGGCGTTCTTCTCGGACTTGGCCACCGGGCCGGTATGATCGAGCAACTGGCCGAGTTCCTCGACGGCGTTGCAGACGTCGGCGCGCAGCATGTTCTCGCCGAAGAACTGGTGGAACATCTGGCCGATGGGCGACTTCAGGAAGGCGACGCCGCCCGAGTGGCCGGGGCAGTGCCACGAGTAGGAGCCGTCGTTGGCGTAGTTGACGAGGGCGCGGAAGAACGGCGGCGCCAGGCCGTCGAGGTAGGACTTCGCTTCGCGGATGATGTGGCGGGCGACGAATTCGGGGGTGTCCTCGAACATGTGGATGAAGCCGTGCAGCTCGCGCAGGATGTCGTTGGGGATGTGGCGCGAGGTGCGCGTTTCGCCGTAGATGTAGATCGGGATGTCGGAGTTCTTGTGGCGGATCTCCTTGATGAAGGCGCGCAGCGCGGTGAGCGCGAAATTGGTTTCCTCGACCGAGCCGCCGCCGAATTCCTCGTCGTCGATCGAGAGCACGAAGGCGGAGGCGCGCGACTGCTGCTGGGCGAACTGCGACAGGTCGCCGTAGCTGGTCAGGCCGAGCACTTCCATGCCTTCCTGTTCCATGGCGTCGGCGAGCGCGCGGATGCCCAGTCCGGACGTGTTATCGGTACGGAAGTCCTCGTCGATGATGACGATGGGGAAACGAAATTTCATGGGCGGCTCCAAAGCGAAGCGCCGTGAGGGCAGTCCGCGCCGGCGAAGGCGGGATGCTGCTCACGGCACCGAAAAAAATAAAGAAGCGGATTTTCGCAGAAATGTCCGCATTCTGGTGAAAAAACTTGCGCCAGCTTAGCCGAGATCGCCCGATTGCTGTCGCACAATAGTTAGTGGTCCCGGCATGCCGGGGCGGCGCTTCAGTGGGCCGCCGCGGCGCCGCCCAGCAGCGCACCGATCGGGTCGAGGTGCAGCCAGGCGAAGACGCCGAGGGCGACGCCGACGGCGGCCACCGCGTAGGCGCCGAGCATCAGCCAGCGCTTGCGCGTGAGCAGGGTGATGGCGGCGAGCGAGATGGCGATCTGTTCGGCGGTGGTGGCCAGCGCCCACTGGTGGTGCTGGTGCATCATACCGTCGGAGCGGTGGTTCCAATCGGCGGACGAAGCCTCGAATTTTTCGGCCTTTTTCTTGATCTCTTCCTTTTCGCCCTGGTAGCGGGCGACGTCGGCCTTGTACTTGGCCGGATCGACGCCGGGCAGGGTCATCGCCATTTCGGCCAGGTTCTGCTTGTTCGACTTGGCCTGGTAGTAGTTCCAGGCGTTGGCCGCCTCGGTCTTGTCGATCGCCGCGTTGTTCTTGAACATCGCCGCGTCGTTCTGCGTGGCGCCGCCCAGGTAGCCGAAGGCGGCGCCGACGGTGGCCAGGATCGCCGTCATCACGGCGATGTTGTTGGAGAAGCTGTCGCCGCCGTGGGCAGCGTGTTCGACCGCGTGGTCGTGCGGGCCGTGCACGTGGAAGCCGTGTTCAGACATGGTCAGGTCGCTTTCGTGTAGGTGACAAAGGAGTAATCGACGCCGCCGGCGTCGGCCTGGTGGGCTGCGCGCGCGGTTTCGCGCCACTGGCCGGGGGGCAGCGGCGGGAAGAAGGTGTCGCAGGCGTAGGTGTGGGCGATTTCGGTGACGATCAGCTGGTCGGCGATGGCGAGCGATTCGGCGAACACCTGGGCGCCGCCGATGATGAAGGCGGGCGCGCCGCCGGCCAGCGCGACCGCCTCGGCCAGCGAGCCGACTGCTTCGACGCCGTCGTGGCGCCAGGCGGCGTTGCGGGTGATGACGATGTTGCGCCGGTTCGGCAGCGGCCGGCCGATCGAGTCGAACGTCTTGCGGCCCATGATGATCGG
>JARXKM010000242.1 GCA_030272785.1 Pseudomonadota bacterium | reverse complement strand
TGGCCTGGAAGCCGGCCGCCGTGTGTGTGGCGATCTCTTCCATGCGGCGCTCGATCAGGTCCAGCACCTCGGTGGTGAAGGTGCGCACGGTGCCGATCAGCACCGCCTCGTCGGGAATCACGTTGGTGGCGCTGCCGGCGTGGATCTGGGTGATCGACAGCACCGCCGTGTCGAGCGGATTTTTCTCGCGCGAGACGATGGTCTGCCAGCTCTGCGCGATCTGCACCGCCACCATCACCGGATCGACGCCCTTGTGCGGCTGCGCCGCGTGCGCGCCGCGGCCCTTGACCACCACGCGGAACTCGTTACTGGAGGCCATCATCGGACCGGCCACCACGCCGAACGTGCCCGCTTGCATGCCCGGCCAGTTGTGCATGCCGTACACCGCGTCCATCGGGAACCGCGTGAACAGGCCGTCCTCGATCATCCGCCTGGCGCCGGCGCCGCCTTCCTCCGCGGGCTGGAAAATCAGGTACACGGTGCCGTCGAAATGGCGGTGGGTGGCCAGGTGATGGGCCGCGCCGAGCAGCATCGCGGTGTGGCCGTCGTGACCGCAGGCGTGCATTTTGCCGGCATGGCGCGAGGCGTGCGCGAAGCTGTTTACTTCATGCATCGGCAGCGCGTCCATGTCGGCGCGCAGGCCGATCGCGCGCGCCGACGTGCCGCTCTTGATGATGCCGACCACGCCGGTCACGCCGAGCCCGCGCACCACCGGAATGCCCCATTCGGCCAGGCGCGCCGCCACCACGTCGGCGGTGCGCAGCTCCTCATAACAAAGTTCGGGATGGGCGTGCAGGTCGCGCCGGATTTGCTGCAGTTCCGACTGGAACGCAATAATAGGTTCGACGAGTTTCATCAGGATTCTCCAGTGATTGCAGCTATGCTAATGCCATTGTAGAACCATTGTAGCCCTACTCATGATTGGTTTGCCATCGCGCGCAGGCAGTCGCTCTTCTTGCGCGGAAATCGTATAGAGTAGGGGTTTCATTTCCTTCTCCCGGCCCATCGATGACCACCACCCAAGTGCGCGCCACGTGCCCGCATGATTGCCCCGATACCTGCGCGCTGCTGATCACCGTGGAGGACGGCGTCGCCACCGAAGTGAAGGGCGACCCGCACCACCCGACCACCGCCGGCGTCCTGTGCACCAAGGTCGCGCGCTATGCCGAACGCACCTACCACCCGGAGCGCCTGCTGCACCCGATGCGCCGCGTCGGCGCCAAGGGCGAAGGCAAGTTCGAGCGCATCAGCTGGGACCAGGCGCTCACCGAAATCGCCGAACGCCTCGGCGCCATCGCCGCGCGCGCGCCGCAGGCGATCCTGCCCTACAGCTATTGCGGCACCATGGGCCTGGTGCAGGGCGAGTCGATGTCGGCGCGCTTTTTCAACCGGCTCGGCGCCTCGGCGCTGGACCGCACCATCTGCGCGATGGCCGGCGCGACCGGCTACAAATACACCGTTGGCGCCTCCATCGGCACCGACCTCGAACAGTTCCAGGACGCGAAGCTGATCATCATCTGGGGCGGCAACCCGATCGCCTCGAACCTGCATTTCTGGACCCGCGCGCAGGAAGCGAAGCGGCGCGGCGCGAAGCTGATCGCCATCGATCCCTACCGCTCGCTGACGGCCGAGAAGTGCCACCAGCACATCGCGCTGCTGCCCGGTACCGACGCCGCGCTGGCGCTCGGCATGATGCACGTACTGATCGGCGAGAACCTGATCGACGCCGACTACATCGCCCAGCACACGCTCGGCTTCGAGCAGCTCAAGGCGCGCGCCGCCGAATGGACGCCCGAGCGCGCCGCCGAAGCGTGCGGCATCAGCGCCGCCGAAGTGACCGGCCTGGCGCGCGAGTACGGCCAGGCCGCGCGGCGCGGCGAGCCGGTGGCGATCCGCGTCAACTATGGCGTGCAGCGCGTGCGCGGCGGCGGCATGTCGGTGCGCACCATCGCCTGCCTGCCGGCGCTGGTGGGCGCCTGGCGCCACGCCGCCGGCGGCGTCCAGCTGTCGAGCTCCGGCTCGTTCCCGGCCAACCGCGTGGCGCTGCAGCGGCCCGACCTGCAGAAGCAGCCGGTGCGCACCATCAACATGACCACCATCGGCGACGACCTGCTGCGCGCGGCTTCGCCGGCGTTCGGCCCGCGGATCGACGCGGTGATCGTCTACAACGCCAACCCGCTGGCGATCGCGCCCGACTCCGACAAGGTGATGCGCGGCTTCCTGCGCGAAGACCTGTTCACCGTCGTCCTCGAACACTTCCAGACCGACAGCGCCGACTACGCCGACATCCTGCTGCCGGCCACCACCCAGCTCGAACACGTCGACGCCCACCTCGCCTACGGCCACCTGTACATGATGGCCAACAACGCGGCCATCGCGCCGCTCGGCGAAGCGAAGCCGAACACCGAGATCTTCCGCCTGCTGGCCGCGCGCATGGGCTTCGACGATCCGTGTTTCAGCGACAGCGACGACCAGCTCGCGGCCGAGGCGTTCGACAAGCGCGACGCGCGCGCCATCCATTTCGACTGGGAGGCGCTCAAGCAGCGCGGCTGGCAAAAGCTGGCCATGCCGGCGGCGCCGTTCGCCCACGGCGGCTTTCTTACGCCGTCGGGCAAGTGCGAATTCTATTCGGCGGCGATGCTGGCGGACGGCCACGACCCGCTGCCGACCTACACGCCGCCGTACGAATCGGCCGCCACCGATCCCGAGCTGGCGCGCCGCTATCCGCTGGCGATGATCTCGCCGCCGGCCCGCAACTTCCTCAACTCGACGTTCGTCAACGTCAAAAGCCTGCGCGGCGCCGAGGGTGAACCGCACCTCGACATCCATCCGGCCGACAGCGCTGCGCGCGGCATCGTCGACGGCACGATGGTCCGTATCTTCAACGACCGCGGCTCGTTCGTCGCCAAGGCGCGCGTCACCACCAAGGCGCGCGCCGGCCTGGTGGTGGGCCTGTCGGTATGGTGGAAGAAGCTCGCCAGCGACGGCAAGAACGCCAACGAAGTGACCAGCCAGCGGCTCACCGACATGGGCCGCGCGCCTACTTTTTACGACACACTGGTGCAGGTTGAACAGGCCGCACCGGCAGAAAGCCATGAAACGACTTGATATCTCCCGTACCGCCCGCCGCCTGCTGACGTCAGGCCTGACCGCGGTCCTGGCCGCCGGCCTGCTCGCCAGCTGCGCCAACCTCAATTACTACAGCCAGGCGGCGCAAGGGCAGCTGGCGCTGGTGTCCGATTCGCGCCCGATCGACGACTGGCTGGCCGATCCGGCCACCAATCCGAAGCTGCGCCTGCGCCTGGCCACCGCGCGCCAGATCCGCCTGTACGCGGTCCAGCAGCTCGGCCTGCCCGACAACCAGAGCTACAAGAACTACACCGCCCTGACGCGCCCTTACGTGGTGTGGAACGTGGTGGCGACGCCGGAACTGTCGCTCAAGCCGCTGCAGTGGTGCTTCCCGGTGGCCGGCTGCGTCAACTACCGCGGCTACTACGGCAAGCAGGATGCGCAAGCCTATGCGGACGAACTGCGCGCCGAGGGCGACGACGTCCAGGTCGGCGGCGTCACCGCCTATTCGACCCTCGGCTGGTTCAACGATCCGCTGATCTCGACCTTCATCAACTATCCCGATGCCGAACTGGCGCGCCTGATCTTCCACGAACTGGCGCACCAGGTGGTGTACGTGGCGGGCGACTCGCAATTTAACGAGTCGTTTGCCAGCGCGGTCGAGGAGGCCGGCGTCGAACGCTGGCTCGAGCGCTTCGGCAATCCGGCCATGCGCGAGAACTTCGTCAAGTACACCGCGCGCAAGCAGGAGTTCCTGCAGCTGCTGCTGAAGTGCCGGCGCGCGCTCGAACAGAACTACGCCTCCGGCGCCAGCGACGCCGCCAAGCGGGCGGCCAAGGCGCGCCTGTTCGCCCGGCTGCAGGACGACTACGCGGTGCTCAAGCAGAGCTGGGGCGGCTACGCCGGCTACGACCGCTTCTTCGCCGAGCCGCTGTCGAACGCGCACCTGGCCGCGATCGCCACCTACAACGACTTCGTGCCCGGCTTTCGCGCGCTGCTGGCACGCGAACGCAGCTTCGGCGGTTTTTACGCCGCCGTGCGCCGCATCGCCGATCTCGATCGCGACGAGCGCCACCGGCGCCTGAAATCGCTCGGCGCGAGCTAGTCGAATGCTGCGGTGCAGCATGTGTGCACAATAGAATGCTTGCTCCAATAACAGCAAAAACCCTTGCGCCCAAGCGCCACGCCCGATAGCATCGTTAAGGAGACACGCAAAAAAAGTTCCGCCCGCCGGAGCCCATAACGATAACTATAGAGACAGAAGGCACCTGATGGATAAATTTTGGCTGAAGTCCTACCCCGACGGCATGCCCGCCGAGATCAATCCTGACCAGTACGTGTCGCTGGTCCAGCTGCTCGAAGAGTCGTTCCAAAAATTCGCGGACCGCAACGCCTACGTCTGCATGGACAAGTTCCTCACCTACCGCGAGCTCGATGCCTATTCGCGCAGCGCGGCCGCCTGGCTGCAAAGCCGCGGCATGCAGAAGGGCGCCCGCGTGGCGGTGATGATGCCCAACGTGCTGCAGTATCCGATCGCCATCGCCGCCATCCTCCGGGCCGGTTACACCGTCGTCAACGTCAATCCGCTGTACACCCCGCGCGAACTGGAGCACCAGCTGACCGACTCCGGCAGCGAAGCGATCATCGTGCTGGAGAACTTCGCCACCACGCTCGAACAGGTGCTGCCGCGCACGCCGATCAAGCACATCGTGGTCGCCAGCATGGGCGAAATGCTCGGTGGCGCCAAGGGCGCGATCGTCAATTTCGTCGTCCGCAACGTCAAGAAGATGGTGCCGGCGTTCTCGCTGCCGAACGCGGTGCGCTTCAAGGCCATCCTGGCCCAAGGCGCCAAGATGACCTTCGAGCAGGTCGCGGCGACGCCGCAGGATGTCGCCTTCCTGCAGTACACCGGCGGCACCACCGGCGTCTCGAAAGGGGCCACGCTGACCCACCGCAACGTCATCGCCAACGTGCTGCAAAGCGAAGCGTGGTCGGTGCCGGCGATGCAGAAGCCGCCCGTGGTCGAGCAGCTCACCATCGTCTGCGCGCTGCCGCTGTATCACATCTTCGCGCTGACGGCGTGCGCGATGTGGGGCATGCGGGTCGGCGCGCTCAACATCCTGATCCCGAACCCGCGCGACATCGGCGGCTTCATCAAGGAGCTGAGCAAGTACAAGATCAACATGCTGCCGGCCGTGAACACGCTCTATAACGCGCTGCTCAATCATCCGAAACTGGGATCGGTCGATTTCTCCGCGCTGAAGATCTCCAACGGCGGCGGCATGGCGGTGCAGAAGGCGGTCAACGACAAGTGGCACGCCGTCACCGGCACCAACATCATCGAGGGCTACGGCCTGTCCGAGACGTCGCCGGTGGCCACCTGCAACCGCTCCGACATGACCGAATTCACCGGTAACATCGGCCTGCCGGTGCCGTCCACCGACATCGCCATCCTCGACGACGACGGCGTGCCGGTGGCGCTGGGCGAGCGCGGCGAAATCGCCATCCGCGGCCCGCAGGTGATGGCCGGCTACTGGAACCGTCCGGACGAAACGGCCAAGGTGATGACCGCCGACGGCTTCTTCAAGTCGGGCGACGTCGGCATCATGGACGCCGCCGGCTACGTCAAGATCGTCGACCGCAAGAAGGACATGATCCTGGTCTCGGGCTTCAACGTCTACCCGAACGAACTCGAAGGCGTCATCGCGGCGCATCCGGGCGTGCTCGAATGCGCGGTGATCGGCGTGCCGGACGAGCACTCCGGCGAAGCGGTCAAGGTGTTCGTGGTGCGCAAGGATCCGACCCTGACCGCGGAACAGCTGATGGACTACTGCAAGCAGCAGTTCACCGGCTACAAGAAGCCGAAATTCATCGAGTTCCGCGACGAGCTGCCGAAGACCAACGTCGGCAAGATCCTGCGACGCGTGCTGCGCGACGAAAAGCAGGCCGCGTAGGAGCTGGCGCGGCACGGCGCCACGCGAAGACGCCCGCCAGCCGGGCGTTTTTCATTTTCACAGAATTCAACAGCATAGATGAGGTAAGGATGGACAAGTTTTGGCTCAAGTCGTACCAGCCCGGCGTACCGGCGCAGATCGATTGGACGCAGTACCGCTCGCTCACGCACCTGCTCGAGGAAGCGTTCCGCAAGTACGCCGATCGCACCGCCTTCGTCTGCATGGACAAGGCGATCACCTACGCTGAACTGGACCGCATGTCGCAGCAGATGGGCGCCTGGCTGCAATCGAAGGGCCTCAAGCAGGGCGCGCGGGTGGCGATCATGCTGCCCAACGTGCTGCAGTATCCGGTGGCGATGGCCGCCGCGCTGCGCGCCGGCTACACCATCGTCAACGTCAATCCGCTGTACACGCCGCGCGAACTGCAGCACCAGCTGATCGATTCGGGCGCCGAGGCCATCATCGTGCTGGAGAACTTCGCCATCACGCTCGAACACGTGATCGCCCATACCCCGCAGGTCAAGCACGTGATCGTCGCCAGCATGGGCGACATGCTCGGCGCGCTCAAGGGCACCATCGTCAACCTGGTGGTGCGCAAGGTGAAAAAGCTGGTGCCGGCGTACTCGCTGCCGGGCGCGGTGCCGTTCAAGCGCATGATGGCCGAAGGCGCGCGCATGACGCTCGCGCCGGTCGTCATCGCGCACGACGACATCGCCTTCCTGCAGTACACCGGCGGCACCACCGGCGTCTCGAAGGGCGCCGTGCTGTTGCACCGCAACGTCATCGCCAACGTGCTGCAGAACGAAGCCTGGCTGCAGCCGACGCTCGACACGCTGCCCAAGGACCAGCAGCTGCAGTTCGTCTGCGCGCTGCCGCTGTATCACATCTATGCGTTGACGGTGTGCGCGCTGATGGCGATGCGGGTCGGCGGCATGAACCTGCTGATACCGAATCCGCGCGACATGGACGGCTTCGTCAAGGAGCTCGCCAAGTACCGCATCAACATCTTCCCGGCGGTGAACACGCTGTACAACGGCCTGCTCAACAACAGGCATTTCGCGGCGCTCGACTTTTCCAGCTACCGCGTGTGCAACGGCGGCGGCATGGCGGTGCAGCAGGCGGTGGCCGACAAGTGGCTGAAGGTGACCGGCACGCCGATCATCGAAGGCTACGGCTTGTCCGAGACGTCGCCGGTGGCCACCGCCAACCGCTGCGACATCCACGCCTTCAGCGGCACCATCGGCTTGCCGCTGCCGTCGACCGACATCGAGATCCTCGACGACGCCGGCGTGCCGGTGGCGCTCGGCGAGCGCGGCGAAATTGCGATCCGCGGCCCGCAGGTGATGGCCGGCTACTGGAACCGGCCGGACGAGACGCTCAAGTCGATGACCTCCGACGGCTTCTTCAAGACCGGCGACATCGGCGTGATGGATGCGGCCGGCAATACGCGCATCGTCGACCGCAAGAAGGACATGATCCTGGTGTCGGGCTTCAACGTCTATCCGAACGAGGTCG
>JARXKM010000241.1 GCA_030272785.1 Pseudomonadota bacterium | reverse complement strand
CCGTCGGCGCCGGCCACCCGGTCCGGCAGCGCATCGGAACGCTCCTGGGCGTTCAAGCCGTCATCGAGTATGCCGGCACTGGCGTCCGCCACGGAAGGCTGACCGGGTTTGCCAACCAGCGCGGCCACATCCAGCGCGCCGTGCGCCACTTCGCTCGCCCGCTCGCTACGCCGCTCGGTTTCGTTGAGCGAGATGACGTTGCTCTTCCTCTGCTGCGCGGCCCGCAGCGCCTGCTGTTGCAAGTCCTGGAACTCGGCGTTGCCGGCGACGCGTTCGGCGCTGCGCTGCGCCAGCTGCGGCGTGACCGCCCTCACCGCCGCTTGCTGCACGAACGTGGCCGGCTTGACCCTGAACGATGGCAGCGCATTGTCAAACTTGGCCTCGCCCCACGCGCTGTCGTCGATCGCCTTCGTGAAGGTAATGTCCGGCACCACGCCGCGCAGCTGAGTGGTGTCGCCGTCGATCCGGAAGAACTGCGCGATGGTCATTTTCAGTTCGCCGAATTCGGGCTTCGGCCGTTTCGCCAGCTCGTCGAGGCTGACCGTGCTTTGCACCGTCCCCTTGCCGAAGCTGCGCTCGCCGATCACCACGCCGCGGCCATAATCCTGGATCGCGGCGGCGAAAATTTCGGACGCGGACGCCGAGTTACGGTTGATCAGCACGCCCACCGGCCCGGTCCACGCGGCGTGCGTAGTGGTGTTGCTGTCGACCACCAGCTTGCCGTCCGCATGGCGCTCCTGCAGCACCGGCCCTTTGCCGGTAAACAGGCCGGTCAGCGTCACCGCCTCGGTCAGCGAGCCGCCGCCATTGTCGCGCAGGTCCATCAAGACGCCCTGCGCACCTTCCGCTTTCAGTTCGCCGAGCAGGCGCGCGACGTCGTCGCTGACGCTCTTGACCTTGGTCGCGCCGCGCTGCTGCGCATCGAAATCCCGATAGAACGACGGCAGTGTGATGATGCCGATGCGCCGGGTCTGGCCGCCCTCGTTCACCGTGATGAGCTTCTTCCTGGCCGCCTCGTCGTCCAGCGTGATCTTCTTGCGTATCAGCGAAACGCGCCGGTGCGCGCCGTCCGCCGCCGCCTTTGCGGGCAGCACGTCGAGCACCACCACCGAGTCGGCCGGGCCACGGATCAGCGCCACCGCTTCGTCGAGCCGCATGCCCTGGATCGGCGTGAACGCCGCGCCTTCGCCCTGGGCGACGCCGACAATGCGGTCGCCCACCGCCAGCTGGCCGGAGCGCATCGCCGGTCCGCCCTTGGTCAGTTCGCTCACGGTGTCGTAGCCGTCTTTTTCGCGCATCGATGCGCCGATGCCGACCAGCGAGAGGCTCATGGCGATATTGAAATTCTGCGCCGAGCGCGGGCCCAGGTAGCTCGTGTGCGGGTCGACCGCCATCGTGTAGGCGTTCATGAACACTTCGAACGCGTCGTCGCTGCGGGTCTGGCCAACTTCCTTCAGCGCGCTCGCGTAGCGCCGGTCGAGCGCCTGGACGATCTTGGCGTCCGGTTCGCCGGCCAGGCGCAGGCGCAGCCAGTCGTTCTTGACGCGCTTGCGCCACAGTTCATTGGCCTCGGCATCGGTGCGCGGCCACGCCAGGTCCTTGCGTTCGATCTGCAGGCTGTCTTTCTGGCTGAAGTCGAAGCCGCCGCCCTTCACCATCGCGCGGGCGCTGGTCAGGCGCAGCACCAGGCGCTGACGGTACAGGTTGAAAATCGAGAATGGGATCGCCAGGTCCTGGTGCAGGATCGCTCCGGACAGCTTGGCGCGGTCGGCCGACATGCGGTCGACGTCGGCCTTGGTGAAGATCATGCGCTCGGTGTCGAGCGCGTCGAGATAATTGTCGAAGATTTTCGCCGACATGGTCGCGTCGAGCGCCTTCGGCGTGTAGTGGTAGCGGGTCAGCAGTTCAGCCGAAATGCGCGCCGCCGCCGCCTGGCTCGCCGACGGCGCCAGCATGGCCGACGGCGCTGCCGCGGCGGCGCAGGCGATGGCCAGGCTGGTCATCACGGCAAGCGCGCCGTTGATCAAAATCCGTGTTCTCATTGCGTTACTTCCTTTACGTGCGTAGCAAGACGCGGCTGGCGTGGCCAGCATGCGCGTCGCATTCAATATGCCCAATACGCACCACCCGGACTGCCTTCAAAACCGACAAACACCCGGCGCCCGAAGAAAAACGGCAGACCCCAGTCGAACGCGTTGGCGCCGCTCGAATTCGCGCTGCCGTTGTTGCCGCCCACCGAGACGGCGCTAATGGCGGCGCCGATGCCGTCGACATTGGTCAGCGTGAACGTGACGACGCCGGTGGCGCTGCCGTCGTAGGCGCTGTTGGTCGCGCTGAGCGTGACCGGCGACAGCGGGCAGTAAAAGCCGGTGCTGAAGCTGCACGCCGTCAGGCTCGCATCATTGAAGTACAGCCCGTTCGAGCCGCTGTCGATGAAGCTGGCCGTCATCGATCGGCCCTTGTACAGCGTGGTGAAGTTGCCGCTGGCGTTGGCGACGTAGCGCGTCTCGCCGGCGATGGTGTTGTTGGCCTGGGTGCCGATGCCGAAGGTGAGCGTACCGGCCAGCACGGCGACGCCGTTCGCGCCGACCGCCGGCAAGGTCACCAGCACGCCGTTGTTGTCGGCGGCGAAGGCGGTAACCGGGTTGCTCACCTGCTGGGCCAGCGGCATGCGGGTCGCGGTGCAGGCGGCGCCGGCGCAGGCGTAGTAGGTGGCGGCGACCGCCGTGTTGACGCAGGCGCTGCCGCAATCCTGACGCAGCATGCCGACCCCGAGGATGCCGTTGGCGCCGAGCGCGGCGACGGTGCCGAGGTTGCGGCCGACGCCGGTGCAGGCGGCGGGGATGGTCGCCACGCCGCCCGGCGCGATGCCGATCGCCTGGATCGACTGCGCCGGCGCCAGTTCGCCGGCCAGCCGGACGTCCGCCTGGACCACGCTGCCCCACGCGAAGCCGTCGATGAACTGCGCGCATTCGCCGACGGCGCCGCCGGCCGGCGCGGCCACCGCCGGCAGCCCCAGTCCGGCGTCGAGCGGCACCAGCAGGCGCAGGCCGTACGATCCGGTGTCGAGCATGACATGGTCGATGGTCTGGCACACCGCCGTGCCGGGCCGGCACACGGTGACGCTGACGAACGGCACGTTGAGCGCGCCGGTCGCGGCGCTCGGGCCGGTGTCGACGCTGATCGCCAGGCGGTTGTCGGTGGCCACCGGCGCGGCCGTGACGTTCACCGTCACGCTGTTGGCGACGGCGCCACAGGTGATCGTGTAGGTGATGCTGCCGGCGGCCGCCGGCGTGACCGCCCGCGTGCCGCTGGTGGCCACCTGGCCGGACCATGCGCCGGAGGCGTCGCAACTGGTGGCGCTGCTATTTTGCGCGCCCCACGTCAACGTCAGCGCCTGGCCGGCGACGACCGCGGCCGGTGCGGCGGCGATGCTGACGGTCGGCTGCGCGGGCACCACCGGCGCTGGCGTGGCGGACGAACCGCCGCCACCGCAGGACACCAGGCCAACGCAGGCAGCGCCCGCGACCAGCAGGCGCAGGATCGGGCGCGGGCGCAGGCGCGCCAGCGAAACAAGCAGGTGATAGTCCATCATTCGATATCTGCGCTGGTGAAGCCGGCCGGCAGCGCGCCGGCAATCCACGCACGCCCGGCGTACGCGCGCATGTGGCCGGTCGATTCGATCGTCACTTCCGGCTTGTCGATGCGGACCTGGCTATGGCCGGCCTTGGGGCGGCGCGCCGTTTCGGTCGTCAACACATCGAAATATTTTGCCAGCAGGGTGCGCAGGTCGGGCAGGAACGGCCCTTGCCAGCTGACCGCGAACACCGCGCCGTCCGGGGTGGTGTATTCGCGCACCACGGTGCCGCTCGGCAGGGTCGACGTCTGCACGGTGAAGTTGGCGGGCGCGCCGGCGGCCAGCATGCGCACCTGGCGCGCTGGCGCAACGCCGAAATCGGTCGGCGCGCCGCCGAGCGCGGCGTAGCTGCTGCCGCACCACAGCGCGGTAAGACACATCAATATGAGGCGAATGGGAGACTCCGGTGAGATTGACTGGGAATGCAGACGGCATAGTGCGCTCAGTTTATGCCAAACACGGGCATGCCGTCATTCCATTACACACTTTTACAGCCTTGCGCGCTATCGGCCACACACCACGCCGCAACGCTGGCGCCGGCACGGTCGTTGGAGTAGCATGACTTTTCAGGCAAGCTTAATTCTTCGGCAGCCCCGACCGGCTGGCGCTTTCATCAACAGGTCATCCGTCGTAGCGGCGCGCCTGCCCCGCCACGCGTCTGGCCGCGTTCTCACAGGAGGGGCCATCATGCCCAAACTTGCAGACAGACTGGTGTTGAATGGCAGTACCCCGGCGCCGGTGCCCGGTGCGCATACACTGGGGCCGGTGCCGCCCGACGAACGGTTCGAAGTGACGGTGCGGATCCGGCGCCGCGCGCCCTTGCCGGTCAGCACGCACGGCGTCGCAGCCGGCGGACGCGTGCAGGAGCGCGCCTACCTGACGCGCGAACAATATGCCGCCGATCACGGCGCCGCCCCCGACGATATCGCCAAGGTGGCCGCGTTCGCCCGTGCGCACGGGCTGGTCGTGGTCGACAGCAGCGAGGCGCGCCGCAGCGTGTTCCTGTCCGGCACGGCGGCGCAATTTGCCGACGCGTTCGGCACCTCGCTCGATCAGGTCGAGCTGCCGTCCGGCGTTGCGCGCCGCCGCACCAGCCCGATCACCGTGCCGGCCGACCTGGTCGACATCGTCGAAGGCGTGTTCGGCATCGGCGACGCGCCCACCGCGATCCCGCACTTCCAGGCGCGCCCGGACCTGGCGATCGCCCGCGCGGACGCGGCCGGCACCTCCTTCACGCCGCCAGACCTGGCGAAACTGTACAATTTTCCGCCCGGCCTGGACGGCAAGGGCCAGTGCATCGCCATCATCGAGCTGGGCGGCGGCTACCGCACCGCCGACCTGAAGGCCTATTTCAAAAAGCTCGGCGTGCCGATGCCGAGGGTCAAGACGATTTCCGTCAACGGCGCCAAGAACCACCCGTCGAACGCCGACAGCGCCGACGGCGAGGTCATGCTCGACATCGAAGTGGCCGGCGCGATCGCGCCGAAAGCGCTGATCGCGGTCTATTTCGCGCCGAATACCGACAAGGGTTTCCTCGACGCCATCACGATGGCAATCCACGACACGGTCAACAAGCCATCCGTCATTTCCATCAGCTGGGGCAATCCCGAGAAAAACTGGACGGCGCAGGCGATGGCCTCGTTCGACCAGGCATTCCAGACCGCGGCGGCGCTCGGCGTGACGATCTGCTGCGCGGCCGGCGACGCCGGCTCGGGCGACGAGAATCCCGACTACGGCCCGCCCGACGGCCTGGCGCATGCCGACTTTCCCGGCTCGAGCCCGTCCGTGCTGTGCTGCGGCGGCACGCGCCTGACGGCAGCGGGCGGCAAGATCGCCTCCGAAACGGTGTGGAATGACGACCCGCAGCGCAGCGCAGGGGGCGGCGGCGTCAGCGACTTCTTTGGCGTGCCGGCCTGGCAGGCCGCGACCGGCGTGCCGCCGTCGGCCAATCCGGGCGGGCGGCGCGGCCGCGGGGTGCCGGATGTGGCTGGCGACGCCGATCCGGCCACCGGTTACCAGGTGCGGGTCGACGGCCAGAACACCGTCTACGGCGGCACCAGCGCGGTGGCGCCACTGTGGGCGGCGCTGATCGCGCTGATGAACCAGCACCTGCAGCATCCGGTCGGCTTTCTCAATCCGCTGCTGTACGACCCGGCGGTGCGCAAGAATTCTTTCCGCGACATCACGGTCGGCAATATCGGCGCGTACGAAGCGAAGCCGGGCTGGGATCCGTGCACCGGCTGGGGCACGCCGGACGGCGGCGCGCTGCTGAAGGCGCTGGGCGGCTAAGTGGACTGAAGCCACCAGCGAGCTGCCCGCGCGCCAGCGGCAACTTACTGCATGAACCAGCCGTGGCTGACGACCAGCGACTGGCCCGTCAGCGCGTTCGAATTGAAACCGGCGAACAGCAAGGCCACCTCGGCGACATCCTGCACCGTGGTGAACTCGCCGTCGACGGTTTCTTTCAGCATCACTTTCTGGATGACGTCGGCTTCGCTGATGCCGAGCGCCTTGGCCTGCTCGGGGATCTGCTTCTCCACCAGCGGCGTGCGCACGAATCCTGGGCAGATCACGTTGGCGCGGATGCGGTGCGGGCCGCCCTCCTTCGACACGGTCTTGCACAGCCCGATCAGGCCGTGCTTGGCCGTGACGTAGGCCGATTTGAGCACCGACGCCTCCTTCGAGTGCACCGAACCCATGTAGATGATGCTGCCGCCCTTGCCGGCCGCCTTCATGTGCGGCATGACCGCCTTGGTGGTGAGGAAGGCGCCGTCGAGGTGGATCGCCAGCATCTTCTTCCAGTCGGCGAACGGAAACTCCTCGATCGGATGAACGATCTGGATGCCGGCATTGCTCACCAGCACATCGACACCGCCGTACGCGGCGACCACTTCAGCCACCGATGCGTTGACCTGCTCTTCGCTCGTCACGTCCATCGCGGTGGCCATGGCGACGCCGCCGGCGGCGACGATTTCGTCGGCGACGGCCTGGGCGGCGTCCTTGTTCAGATCGGCGATGACCACTTTGCCGCCTTCGCGCGCGAACGTCATTGCGATTTCTTTGCCGATACCGCTGGCCGCACCGGTGACGATGCACACCTTGTCTTGAAGTTTCATGGGTTGTCCTTGTTGGGGTTGAGTCGTAAGAAAGTCAGGCGAGGTAGTCGTGGATTACCGAGCCCAGGCCGAGTGTCATGTCGGCGAGGATGTGGGTGCCCGACAGCACTTCGAGCACCGGCAGGCGGGCGACGGGCGCGAGCGCGTGATGCGCCAACTCGAGCGCGGCCGGCCCGCTCCATGCCCCCTTGATCGTCACGTCCTCGAGAAAGTACTGTACCAGTTCGCAGATGCGCGCGCTGCCGTCGACGTGCGGAATGATCTTGAGCAGGAAGTTCGGCGCGAGCATGCCGGCGAGCACTACCGCCGGGTCCAGGCGCTCATACTTGAAGCCCATCGTCGCCGTCGCCACCCGCACCGAACCGTAGTCGAGCGTGCCGAGGAAAGTGTCCTTTTCGATGCTCATCGCCGGCGCCGCCAGCTTCTTCGGAAAGCCCCACAGCTCGCGGCCGGCGGCGATCGGCGCCTCGTCGTTCAGGTACATCGAGTGCACGTAGCTGCCCTTCCTGCCCTCGAAGCTGACCGGGATCACCTGGCCCGACTCGGTGTAGTTGCCGAAGCCGCTGGAATCGGGCATGCGGATGAACTCGTACTTGACGATCGGATCGGTGATTTCCAGCGGCTCCGGCACGATGGCGCGCAAGGCGTCGAGGTCGGTGCGGTAAGTGACGATGAGGAATTCGCGGTCGACGAAATGATAAGGTCCGGGCGGGAATGCGGGGCTGGTGAGGGGCATGGCGAAGGCGGTGCGTTTTACGTCGGCGATTTTCATGGAGATGGTCAGGA
>JARXKM010000240.1:5043-7539 GCA_030272785.1 Pseudomonadota bacterium | reverse complement strand
CAAATCAAGAAGTTGCGATGACGCGCCAGTTCAAGTCCGACACGCTGCTAGCGCGTACAGACCGTCGAACGACAAGCGCATGTTGACCGGCTGCCCGTACAGGAACACGCGTACTTGGCCTTCAGGGAAGAACATCAGCGCCTCGTGACCGTCAGGACGATGCCACCACCGAGATCGATCCGGATGTCAATTCCGGGAGAGGGCACGGGTGCCGATGCGGACGGATGCGCCGTGGACATGACCCCGGCCGTATCCTTGATGGAGCCGAGGTCGATGAATGCCGTAGGCTGGGCCAAATGGCCGTCGGCAGCCGTCAGCTTCGCCCGCTACATGTGGAAGCTGGCCGTCGATACCGCTTCATCGCGGCAGAAGGCAGCCATACTTTTGCCACTTTGCGCATGCTGTTGTAGACGAGTGCGCCAGGCGGCCTCTTTCAAGGTGTGAGATTCCAGTTTTTCCATGTTCTCTCCGTGTCGTTGAACTCGGCTGGGATTGTGCGGGCTTAAAAAATCGAAAGATATAACGCCGCTCAGGAACCGCTTACGCTCACCAGCGTCTTGGCGGTGATGGTGCCGGCGCCGGTGTGCACGTGCCAGTAGCCGCCGGCCGCGTCGAAGTCGGCGCCCAGCAGCGCACAGCCGGCGCGCAGGTGCCGCGCCAGCCCGAAGTCGCGGATCACCGCGCGCGTGTAGGCGAGCAGCGCGGGCTGGCCGGCGAAGACGCGCGTCCAGTTGGCCTTGCGGGCGAACGAAAACGCGTACAGGTGACTCCGCACATCGACCGCGCAGCCCGGATAACGGTTGGCCCACCAGGTACCGCCGCACTCGCCGTCCTTTTCGAGGATGACGAAACGGTCGATGCCGGCGCGCTTGAGCTGCACGCCCATGCACAGGCCGCCAAAACCGCTGCCGGCCACCACCACCTCATACTGCGGAACTGTCGCACTCATGTCCGATCCCTTGGAAATTGACAAAGGAAACAGACCGGACTATGTTCTTGACTTGAGAAAATGTCAACGGACCGCGCCATGTCGCGGCTCTCTTTGCTGGTCGCCGCCGGCGCCGTGTTACTGGCGCTGCTGGCGTTCGACCATCTGGCGCCGCGCACTGCGGCACGCATTGCCACCGGGTTCGAGCGGATGCGCGCGGGCCTGCGCGCCCATCGGCTGCAGGTCGGCGCGGCCAGCATGCCCTACCTCGACGGCGGCCGCGGCGCTCCCATCGTGCTGGTGCACGGCTTCGGCGGCGACAAGGACAACTTTACCCGCGCCGCCCGCTTCCTGACCCCATCGTACCGCGTGCTGATTCCCGATTTGCCCGGCTTCGGCGAGGCCAGCCGCGACTCCGGCGCCGGCTACGCCATCGCCGACCAGGTGGCCAGGCTGCATGCCTTCCTGCAGCAGTTGGGCATCGTCGGCCGGGTCCACCTGGGCGGCAATTCGATGGGCGGCTTCATCGTCGCCGAATACGCCGCGCGCTACCCGGCGCAGGTGGCCAGCCTGTGGCTGCTCGACGCGGCCGGCACCGCCGCCGCTTACGACAACGCGCTGTTTCGCCACTATCGGCACAGCGGCGCCATGCCCTTGCTGTTGCGCTGCGCCGACGACTTCGACGCGATGCTGCGCGCCTGCACCTTTCGCCCGCCGGCGCTGCTGCCGCACAGCGTCAAATGGCAACTCGGCCAGCGCGGCGCGGCCGACTTCGCGCTGCACACGCGCATCATGGCCGAGATGGCCGCCTCCCCCCTGCTCGAGCAGCAGTTCAGCACGATCGCCACGCCGGCGCTGATCGTGTGGGGCGACCAGGACAGCATCCTCAACCCGTCCGGCGCGGCTGCGCTGCACGCTCTCATGCCCAACAGCGAAGTGGTCATGATGGCGAACCTGGGCCACTTGCCGATGCTCGAGGCGCCGCGCGCCAGCGCCGAGCGCTACCTGGCTTTCCTGCGACGGCTGTAGCGGACACAATCGTTACAGCGCAATGAGTGTCAACGCACATACCTTTCTTGACGAACACTCTATAACGTCATGACACCAACCACATCAAGGAGGCTCATCATGATGAAGAAACTGCTGCTCGCCGCGCTCGTCGCCGGCTCGCTGGGTACCGTTGCTCTGCCATCGACCGCCGCCATCGTCGTCGTGCGCGAAGCGCCGCCGGCGCTGCGCGAAGAACGCACGCCGGATCCGCGCCATGGCTACGTCTGGCAGGCCGGACACTGGGAATGGAAACACAACCGTCACACCTGGGTGCGCGGCACTTGGCTGCGCGAGCGAAAAGGCTATGTCTATCACCAGCCGACCTGGCAAGAACGTGAAGGCAAGTGGGAAATGCAGCGCGGTAACTGGGCGCGCGGCGACAAGGATGGCGATGGCGTGCCGAACCGCGTCGACAACCACCCGAACAATCCTAACCGCAACTAATCAGTTCGGTCAGGCAAGCCCAGGTTGACAGACAGCCTGGCGGAACGGCCCGTGTGCACGGCGAGCAATCGCCA
>JARXKM010000240.1:0-4943 GCA_030272785.1 Pseudomonadota bacterium | reverse complement strand
CTGTCCACGTGTGCTAACGAACAGATAACAGCTGATGCCAAGGGCACAATGGATTCATTCGTTACCAGGAGCACTATCATGAACGCCAGCACCTTCCGCAGCAGCATCTTCGTCACCGCCATGATTGCCGCTTCGGCCGCGTTTGCCAGCGCCGATATCGTCAAATGCGTCGACCAGCAGGGCAAGGTCACGCTCACCGATGCGCAGTGCGGCGATGGGACGCAGGCAGCCGTCGTGGCGACGGTTGAAGCGGCTGCGCCCGCAACAGCAGAGGTACTGGCCGAGAACGGTGTGGCGATCGCGCCGGCCGCACCCGCAGTGCGCCGCGCCGCCACCCAGCGCATTGCCTTGGTGCCGGCGCCAGTCCAGCACGACAACTGGAGCACACCGAAGGCGCCGGCCAAGATGCTCTCGCGCGATGTGGAAACGCTCAAGGCCGCACGCATGAGCATGCGCGTGATGGACGAGGCGTCGGCAAGCAACCGCCATCAGCGTGTTGCGGGCCTGAACTAATCACGGCCCCACCCGTGCTTACGTTGCTTTAACAGACGTACTTTCGTGGGAAAAATCGACGAGTGTTGAGCTTGTGTCCGGATGCCGGCACTGACCCCTGGGTCGCGAAAAATTCGACGAGTGTTGAGCCTGTGTCCGGATGCCGGCACTGACCCCTGGGTCGATGTTTGCGTGCGCGCGTTATTGCCATCGGCCAACGAGCGCCCCGCCCCTCAATGCAAGTCGTGCAGGCCCGCCAAGGTCACCGGCTCGGCCGTTTCGGCCACGTTCGCCGTCGCGCCGAGCATGCGCGCCAGCAGCGCCAGTTGCTCGTCCTTAATGAAGCTGGCCGACGACGCCGCCGTCAGCATCCGCTCCGGCGGCTGCGAGCGCGCCACCGCGAAGCCCTGCACGTAGTCGACACCGATTTCGGCCAACGTGCGCACCGTCGCCGTGTCCTCGGCCCACTCGGCAATCGTCTTCATCCCCAGGTTCACCGCCAGGTTGACGATCGCCTCGACGATGGCCACGTTGGCCGGATGGGCGTTGATGTTGACGATGAAATTGCCGTCGATTTTGAGCACGTCGGCCGGCAGTTCCTTCAGGTACGAGAACGAGGTGTAGCCGGCGCCGAAATCGTCGAGCGCGATCTTGACGCCGAAATTGCGCACCTGGTCGATGAAGCGGCGCGTGTTGTCAAGGTCGTGCAGCGCCACGCTTTCGGTGATCTCCATGCACAGCCGGCTGGCCACATGCACGTGGCGCGCCAGGATGTCGATGGTGTCCTGCACGAAGCGCTCGTCGTTGAGCGAGGCGCCACTCAGGTTCATGCAGACGAACTGGGTGTTGCCCAGGCTGGCCGCGTGCTTGTCGATCCAGGCCAGCGTGGTGGCCAGCACCCAGCGGTCGATCACGCCGGCGCGCCCGCTCTTCTCGGCCGCGCCGATGATCGGCCCGGCGCCGACGATGCTGCCGTCCTTCTCGCGCATGCGCAGCAGGACCTCGAAATTGAGCGACGCGTGCGGCGCCTTGAGCGACATGATCGGCTGCATCTCGAGGAACATGCCCTCCATCGCATCCGGTCCGGACAGCCGCGCCACCAAGGTCAGTTCGGCTTCGCGCTCGAGGAAGGCGGCCGCGCCGCGCTCGTACACCACCGGCTCGGTGCTGCCGCCCGACTTCGCCTCGCGGCAGGCCCGGTCGGCGGTCGAGACGGCGTCCTTCATCTTCATGCCCTCGGACACTTCGATCAGGCCGATCGAGACGCGCACGTGGAACGCCTTGTCGCCGACCCGGTACGGGGTGCCGCCGATCCGTTCGACGATGCCGCGGCAGATCAGCGCGGCAAGCGGAATGGCGGTGTCGGGCATCACGATGATGAACTCGTCGCCGCCGACGCGGCCGATCTGCTGGCCGCCGGCCAGCATCGTCGCCATCCGTTCGCACACCTGCTTGAGCACCTCGTCGCCGGCGCTGTGGCCGAACAGGTCGTTGATCAGCTTGAAGCGGTCGAGGTCGAGGTAGGCCAGGGTCAGCGGCTTGCCGGCGCCACGCTGGCGCGCCGCCGTCTCGAACATCTTTTCAATGCCGCGCCGGTTGAACACCTTGGTCAACGGGTCGTTGTTGGCCATGAAGCGCAACTGCTCGGTGGCCTTGGCCTTTTCGGTGGTGTCCTGCAGCACGCCTTCGATGCGCCCGCGCGCCATGGTGGCGCGCACCAGGAAACGCTGGGTGGCGTCGCGGCTCTCGATCTCCATTTCGATGTCGGTGTGCTGGTGCACCATGTCGTACAGGTCGCTCCAGACGCCGTCGGCGAAGAAACGGTTCCAGCGCGTGCGCACCAGCGAATCGGCGCCGAGCATTTTCTGCAGGGCCGGATTGGCGCTGAGGAAGTAGCCGTGCAGGTCGAGCGTGAACAGGCCCACCGGCATCGCCTCGTAGGTGTGCTCGAGCTGCTGCTGCACTTCGATGCGCTTGAGCGTTTCGAGGCGCATCTGCTCGGCCACGGCGAGCGCCGCCAGCAGGCTCGACGCCAGCGCGGCGGTCACGCTGTTGATCACGCCGAGCACTTCGTGCAGGCCGAGCGCGGCGGAAATCACTTCGGCCAGCGAGGCCACGAAGGTGACCGCGAACGAGGCCGCGAACCACGAGGCGACGCGGGTGCCCGAGCGGAGCATGATCGTCAGCAGCCCCAAGGTCATCAGCGAAAAGCCAAACACCATGATGGCCCACAGGATCGGCAGGAACGCGCCGTACGGCAGGAATACCGCCGCCGCCAGCAGCGGCAGGCAGCACCACTGGGTGATGCGCATCGGCAGCAGCGAGCGCGTCTTGGCCAGGTCGTCGCGGAACAGGGTCTGGAACAAGGTCAGGCTGGCCACGCCGTACAGCGCCATGGTCACCGAACGGCTCAGCAACAGCCATTGCGCCGGCACCACTTGGCCGAGCCACTGGATGTCCCAGCCGGCCGACAGGGCCGCCACCCGCAAGTTCAGGATCAGCCAGCCGGCGAACAGCACGTACAGCGGCTGCCGGTTGATCAGCGCGGTGAGCAGCACGAACAGCGCCAGCACCAGCATGCCGCCATCGAGCAGGCCGGACTTGCGGTGGTATTGCTGAACCGAGGCGTCGAACTGGCCGCTGGGCCACTGCAGCGCGGTCAGGCGCGCCGGGCCGGCGAAGCGGGCACGGCACAGCACCTGCGCGGGCAGCTGCGCCGGCGTCAGCGCAAAACCGGCCTTCACCAGCGGCAGCGTCGCCTCGGTAGCGCTGCGCGAGGAGGCGCCCAGCGCCTGCAGCGTGGCGGCGTTCCAGCAGGCAATGTCGAGCGCGTGTCGCGAGGGAAATTCGATGACGTCGGCCTCGCCGGTCCGGCTGATCGTGCTGAAGCTGAACCAGACCGGCGCTTCCGACAGCTTGGTGTCGAAGTGGCTCACCGCCGTCTTGTTGTGCAGGCCGGCCAGCGCCGTCGCCGGCGTCAGCGCGGTGCCGTCCTGCACCAGCGTCTTCAATCCCAGCGGCACCTGGCCGATGGCATCGTACTGATTGTTCCAGAACAGCAGCGCAATCACCGAGATGACGCAGCAACCCAGCGGAATGACGTAGAACGCGCACCAATGCAACGTCCGTTCGACCGCACGCTGGAGCGACGCGAGCGGCGGCTGGCGCAGAAAAAGGGACATCGGGGGCATAGGCATCATCAAGTTGCAAATCGGAAAATCATGCGCCAGCGGCGCACGATGTTATTCACAGGGATGATACCGCTTTAGAGTAATGCCATGCAACATTTGACTTATGCCATGGAGAAATCCTTTACTTTCTGGCGGGCCGGCAGCGTGCCGCGGCGCGTGTCGGCCGCGCGGGCGCCGCCTTCGCGCTCGCCGACATCGATGTCCGGGTGGTGGGTGCGGCAGAAAAAGTCCAGCATCGGGTGCTTGGCCTGGGTCCAGCGCTCTTCGATGGTGTCGATTTCGAACGCCATCACGCGGTGCGGGATGTTACCCACATGCTTGAGCGGCACTGGCGCCTTGTCCTCGAACAGGTCGACGAACAGCAGCCGTTCGTATTGGCGGTCGATCGGCGCGCGGCCGGTGGCCAGCGCCCATTCGATCGCATGGTCCTGGCAATACGTCACGCAGGCCTTGAGCAGCGCCGTCTTGACCACCAGGCCGATGCGCCCTTCATTGACGCTCAGGCGCGTCACTTCGGCCAGGCGGCGCGATTGCAGCCAGTCCGGCAGCACAATCGACTCTTCCACGCTCAGCGGCTGGTAGAAATTGTTGCGGATGCGGGTGCTGCCCAGCGGCGAGCCGTCCAGCTTCGATTCGGCCAGCAGCACCACCGCGCCGTCGGCGTAGTCGCTCGCCTCGGGCGCCTTCAGCGTCTGCGCGAACGCCGGGATATGCCGCGCATAGGCGGCGTGGCGCACCTGCACCGCCTTGCGCATGTCCTCGTCGCTGCGCACCCGCTTGATGGTGAATGGCAGGCGCTCGATCGCCATCTCGGCGCCCGCGAACGAACCGGCCAGGAGGTCGGCGATGCGCGCGGACGGGGAGGACATAATTGCTTGACACTGTTCCATCGGTAACACTCCTTGAGGGATTTGACAAATTTCGTTTTGTCAATTATCAAGGTAGCTAGCAATTTCAATATGTCGATTAGGCATCCTTTATGCCCTCAATTTACGCGACTTGATTTTTGTTACATTCTCACCGAAACCGCCGGTACCGGATCCGCTGCCCAGTGCATCGCCGATCGGTGCCGGCAACGCTAGAAGCCCGGCGGCCGCTCGCCGGCCACCTTGGCCGCCCGCTCCAGCGCCAGCCCGGCGCGCGCGATGGTGCCCTCGTCGAACAGCCGGCCGATCAGCGTGACGCCGTGCGGCACCCGGCGCGGCGGCGCGAAGGTCGGCAACGGCCGCGCCGGATCGGGCGCCCAGTCGCTGCGCGCGC